>CBIHMN010000006.1:0-21366 GCA_966211005.1 uncultured Arenimonas sp. | reverse complement strand
AACTCGCGACCCCGACCTTGGCAAGGTCGTGCTCTACCAACTGAGCTATTCCCGCAAGAGACGCGCATTTTGGGGGAACGCCCCCGGGAGTGTCAACCCTGTTTCGTCCTGTCCTGCCGGCGCCGGGCGTCGTCCCGGCGCATCGCCGGCCACGCGGCGTGCAGGTAGTCCCAGCCCGACCAGAGCGTCAGCGCCGCCGCGATCGCCAGCAGCCATTCGCCGATGCGGAACACCGGCAGCCCGAACAGGTTCTCCTCGAACAGCAGGCAGCTGATCGCGACCATCTGCGCGATCGTCTTCAGCTTGCCCAGCACGGCGACTTTCACCAGGCCGTGCGCGCCCATCTGCGCCATCCATTCGCGCAGCGCCGAAATCGTGATCTCGCGGCCGATGATGATCGCGCTGAGCAGTGCCATCCACGGCGTGTCGTGGCGCTCGACCACGAGCAGCAGCGCGAACGCGACCGTCAGCTTGTCGGCGACGGGGTCGAGGAAGGCGCCGAACGCCGAATACATGCCGTAGCGGCGGGCGATCCAGCCGTCGAGCCAGTCGGTCATCGCACCGAACACGAAGATCGCGGTCGCGGCGAAATTCGTCCACGGGTACGGCAGGTAGAACACGGCGACCAGCACCGGGATCAGCACGATGCGGAAAAGCGTCAGGATCGTCGGGATCGTCAGGGTCACGTCGGGTCGGGTCGGGTCGGCATCGCGGGCGATTGTGGCCCAAGTCCATGCAGGGCGGCGTAGATGCGCTCGGCGAGCGCGGCGTTGACGCCTTCGGTGCGCGCGATCTCCTCGATGCCGGCCGCCTTCAGCCCCGCCAGTCCACCGAAATGCTTCAGCAGGCTCGCGCGGCGGCGCGGGCCGATGCCGGGAATGTCCTCCAGCCGGCTCGTCTCGCGCACTTTCTGCCGCTTGCCGCGGTGACCGGTGATCGCGAACCGGTGCGCTTCGTCGCGTACCTGCTGCACCAGCTGCAGCCCGGGCGACGCCGCACCCGGCCGCAGTTCGCGTCCGTCGGGAAACACCAGCGCCTCGTGGCCGGCGCGACGTTCCGGGCCTTTCGCGACGCCGACCATCGCCACGTCCTGCACGCCGAGCTCTGCGAGCACGTCGCGCGCCTGCGCGAGCTGGCCGGCGCCGCCGTCGATCAGCAGCAGGTCGGGCAGCACGCCGGTCTCGACCCCGCGACGGAAGCGCCGCTCCAGCACCTGCCGCATCGCGGCGTAGTCGTCGCCGGGCTCGATGCCGGTGACGTTGTAGCGACGGTACTGGCCCCGCACCGGGCCCTGCGCGTCGAACACCACGCACGACGCCACGGTCGCCTCGCCCATCGTGTGGCTGATGTCGAAGCATTCGATGCGCGCCGGCGGTTCCGGCAGCCCGAGCAGTTCCTGCAGCGACAGCAGCCGTGCGCGCTGGCTGGCGCTCGAGGAGATTTCCGTCGCCAGCGCGAGCGCCGCGTTCTGCCGTGCGATCTGCAGGTAGCGCGCGCGTTCGCCGCGCACCGACGGCCGGATCTCCACCTTGCGGCCGGCCTGCTGCGCGAGCACCTGTTCCAGCAGCTCGCGGTCGGCGATCGGATGGCTCAGCACGATCTCGCGCGGCGGCCGCTGCTCGAGGTAGTACTGCGCGACGAACGCGCCCAGCACCGCCTCGCAATCCTCCTCGCCGTTGGTCTTCGGGAAGAAGCTGCGCGTGCCCTGGTTGAGACCGTTGCGGAAGGCCATCAGCAGCACGCACGCCGTGCCCTTCTCGGCCACGCACGCCAGCACGTCCATGTCGACCTGGTCGCCCTCGACGTACTGCTTCGCCTGCAGCTTGCGCAGTCCCGCCACCTGGTCGCGCAGCGTCGCCGCCTGCTCGAAGTCGAGTCGGCGCGCGGCCTCGTCCATCGCGGTCGCCAGTTCGTCGACCAGTTCGCTGCTGCGGCCTTCGAGGAACAGGCCGGCGCGGCGCACCGTGGCATCGTAGTCGCGCGTCGCCACCAGCCCGACGCACGGGGCGCTGCAACGGCCGATCTGGTGCTGCAGGCACGGCCGGCTGCGGTTGCGGAACACGCTGTCGTCGCAGCTGCGCAACTTGAACAGCTTGAACATCAGCTCCATCGTCTCGCGCACCGCGCCGGCACTCGGATACGGCCCGAAATAGCGGCCCGGCGTCGAACGCGCGCCGCGATGGAAGCCGAGCCGCGGCCACGTCTCCTCGGTCAGCAGCAGGAAGGGGTAGCTCTTGTCGTCGCGGAGCAGCACGTTGTAGCGCGGGCGCAGCGACTTGATGAGCTGGTTCTCGAGGATCAGCGCCTCGCCTTCGGTGCGCGTGGCGGTGATCTCGACGCCGGCGATCTGCGACACCATCACCGCGATGCGCCGCGACGGCTGCTCCTTCAAGAAATAGCTGCCGACGCGCTTGCGCAGCGACGCCGCCTTGCCGACGTACAGCACGCCGCCGTCGGCGCCGAGCATCCGGTAGACCCCCGGGCCCGGCGTCAGGTCGCGTACGAACGCCTTGCCATCGAACGGCGCCGCGGCCGGCTCGCTGGTCATTCGCCGATCGGCAGGCGCGTGAGCTTGCCGCTGGCCAGGTCGAGGCGCAGCACCTCGTGCGCGCCGGAGTTGGCGATCCACAGCGAACCGGCCCCGGCGGCGAGCGCCGTGGGGTGCACCAGCGGCTGCGGCAGCGGGTGCGTCGTCATTTCGCCACCGCCGAGGCGCAGCCGCCGCAGGCTGCCGTTGTAGCTGTCGGCGATCCACAGCTGCGGCGACGTGGGGTCGATCGCGATGCCGAGCGGCAACTGCAGCCGCGCCTCGCGGCGGTGGCCGTCCTGTTCGCCGAACTCGTACAGCCCCTGCCCCACCAGCGTCTGCACCGCATGCTGCTGCGTCTGCACCGCCCGCACCGACGAACTGCCGGCGTCGACCACATAGAGCGTCTGCTGCACGAGCGCCAGCGCCGCCGGGTGGGCGAACATCACGCTGCCCGCCGCGCCGTCGGTGATGCCCAGCTCGCCATTGCCGGCGAGCGGCCGGAAACGCGCCTGGGCCAGGTCGTATTCCCAGACCTGGTTCGTGCCGGCCATCGCGATGTAGAGCCGCTCGAGCGTGCCGGCGACGTCCCACGGCTGGTTCAGCGGCATGCCGGCGATCGCGGCGCCGTTCGCCTCGCGCGGCTCGCCTGGTCGCCCGTTGCCGAGCACCGTTTCGACCGAACCGTCGATCAGCCGGATGCGTCGCAGCGCATGGTTGCCGGCGTCGGCGACGTACAGCTGCTCGCGCACCAGCGCCAGGCCGCGCGGACTGCGGAACGCCGCATCGCCGGGCGGGCCGTCGACCAGGTCGCCGTGCCCGGTGCCGAATTCGCGCAGCACCCGGCCGGAGTGCGTGCATTCGAGGATGCGGTGGTGGCCGGTGTCGGCGACGTACAGGTGGTTGTCGCCGACCGCGAGGCCCGACGGAAACGAAAGCGGCAGCCGCGGCTCCGCGCCGATGCGGCGACCGGGGGGCGGCGCGATCGTCACGCCGCCCACTTCGTCGATCAGCGCGGCGATGGCGGCGTCGATCGCGGCGATCTGGTGGTCGCCGGCGAACACGTGGCGCAGGCGGCCGGCGGGATCGACCAGCGCCACCGACGGCCACGTGGTGATGCCGTAATGCTGCCACGTGGCCCAGCCGCGATCGTTCGCGACCGGGAACGGGATGCCCAGCCGGTTCGCCGCCTTCAGCACGAGCCGTCCGTCGAGTTCGGAATCGAACTTGGGCAGGTGCACGCCCAGGATCGAGAGCCCGAGCGGAAACCGCGCCTGCAGCCGCACCAGGTCGTCGACGAGGTTGTGGCAGTACGGCGACGCCGCGTTCCAGAACAGCACGGCCAGCACGCGGCCGCGATGGGCGGCGAGCGCCTGCGGTTCGGCGTTGGCCCATTGCAGCGCGGGCGACAGTTCCGGTGCGGCGATGGGGGAAGGCGGCATCGGCGGCTCCTTCGGTCAGGCCGGGGGCATTATGCCGGCCCGCGGTTATCATCGCTGCGGGGAAATCCAGACGGCACCATGATGAACGACCGGCCAGACATCGCCCTGCTCGCGCATTACGAGCAGCGCCTGCACGAATTCGGCGACACGGCGCGGGGCGCGGACTGGCCGAGCGAGCAGGACCGCCGGGTCCGCTTCGACATGATGCTCGACGTGATCCCGGACTGGCGCCGGCGCGATCTCGTCCTCTGCGACTTCGGGTGCGGCACCGGCGAACTGCTCGCGCACATGCGCCGGCGCGGCCTCGATCACGTCCGGTACATCGGCGTCGACCGCTCCGAACACGCGATCGGGATCGCGCGGAGCAAGTTCCCCGAGGCCGAGTTCATCGCGCTCGACGTCAACGGGCCCGAGGCCGACCTCGACCGGCTCGCGTGCGATTACCTCGTCGCCAGCGGGCTGTTCACCGTCAAGGCGTCGCTGACCGACGCGCAGATGTGGGAATTCCTCGACGCGACGCTCGCCGCGGTCTGGCCGCACGTGCGCCGCGGCGTGGCGTTCAACGTGATGTCGACCGCGGTCGACTGGCGGCGCGACGACCTGTTCCACGCGTCCGCCGACGACCTGCTGCAGCGGCTGCACGCCCTCGCCGGCCGGCGCGTGCGGCTGCGCGCCGACTACGGGCTGTTCGAATACACGGCCTACGCGTTGAAACCGGCGGTCGAGGACGGGAACGAGAGCGGCGCCGATGCGGCCGCGCTGCCGGTGGCGCCGCCGGCGATGCCCGCCGTCCCGGTGATGCGGCCGCGGCTGCCGACGGCCGATCGCCTGCTTCCGTACCTGCGGCGCATCGACGACGCGCGCACCTATTCCAATTTCGGCCCGCTCGCCTCGGAACTGGAACAGCGGCTCGCCGGCCTCTTCGGCCTCGCGCCGGGAACGGTGACGACCGCGTCGTCGGGAATGGCGGCGATCGTCGGCGCGATCCTCGGCGGTCATGGCCGCGCATCGACGCGACCGTTGGCGCTGCTGCCCGCGTACACCTTCGTGGCGACGGCGGTCGCCGTCGAACAGTGCGGCTACCAGCCGGTGCTCGCCGACATCGACCCGGAAACGTGGCAGCTGACGCCGGACGCGGTGGCGGCGCACCCGGGCATCGAGCGCATCGGGCTCGTGGTGCCGGTGGCACCGCTCGGCCGGCCGGTCGACCAGGCCCCGTGGCGCGCCTTCCGTGAGCGCACGGGCATCCCGGTCGTGATCGACGGCGCCGCCGCGTTCGAAGCGCTGTCGGACGATCCGGCGCGTTACCTCGGCGACATCCCGGTGGCGCTCAGCTTCCACGCGACCAAGAGCTTCGGCGTCGGCGAGGGCGGCGCGGTGGCCGGCGCCGACCCGGACATGGCGGTGAACATCGCCCGCGCGCTGAATTTCGGCTTCCACGCCGCCCGCGACAGCCGGTCGCCGAGCACGAACGGGAAGATGAGCGAATACCACGCCGCGGTCGGGCTGGCCGAACTGGACGGCTGGAATGAAAAGCGCCGGCTGATGCGTTCCGTCGCCGCGCGATACCGCGCCGCGTTCGCCGCGGGCGGTCTCGAATCGCGGCTCCGCGTCGCGCCGACCATCGGCTCCAGCTACGCGGTATTCGTCGCCGACCACGCGGCGCAGGCTGGCGCGGTCTGCCGCGCGCTGAGCGCCGGCGGCATCGACTTCCGCCTCTGGTACGGGCTGGGGCTGCATCGCCAGACCTATTTTTCCGGATTGCCGCACGCCGGCCTCGCCGTCACGGACGATCTGGCGCCGCGCCTGATCGGCCTTCCGGTCGCCCCGGACCTGACGGACGCGGTGATGGCCCGCGTCGCCGACGCGGTCGCGCGCGGCGTCGCGGCCGCATGAGCGCCGGCGCGGCCGATCGGGGGACGCCGGGGCCCGGTGGCGGGCGCACGTACGGCGAGTCGTTCGCGGACGTCTACGAGCTCGCGTACCACTTCAAGGACTACGCGGCGGACGTCGCGTACCTGATGGCGGCGATCCGGTCGCGCCATCCCGGACCCGCGAGCCTGCTGGAGGTGGCCGCCGGCACCGGACGCTACCTGGAACTGTTCCAGCGCGACATCCCGGACGTCGAGGGACTCGACCTCAGCGCCCCGATGCTGGAGCGGGCCGCCGCACGCGTTCCCGCGGCGCGCCTGCACGTCGCGGACATGGCGACGTTCGAGACGGGCCGCAGCTACGACGTCGTGTGCTGCCTGTTCCGTTCGATCGCCTATTGCGGCAGCGTCGCGCGCCTTCACGCGGCCATCGGTTCGATGGCACGCCATCTCGCACCGGGCGGGCTGCTGCTGATCGAGCCGTTCTTCACCCCGGACACCTATCGCGTCGGCGACGTCACCATGAACGAGGCGCGCCGCGGCGACTTCCGGCTCGCGTGGATGTATGTCGCCGAACGCGAGGGCCGGCTGGGCCGGCTGCGGATCCACTACCTCGCGGGGACGCCGGCCGGTGTCCGCCATTTCGAGGAGCTGCACGAACTCGGGCTGTATTCCCGCGCCGACTTCGAATCGGCCTTCGCGGCCGCCGGTCTCTCGCTGGAGTTCGACGCGGGCGGCCCGGGCGCGACGGGGCTGTACATCGGCCGACGCATCGACCGATGACGATCGAATTCGGCTTCATCCCGGCGGACGACCCCGAACGCTGGAACGCCGCCCTCGCCGCGATGCCGCACGGCTGGTGGCATACGTGGCCGGCGTGCCACGCGCTGGAATCGCCGGGCGGGCCGATCCGCCTGTGCGTCGCTCGCGATGCCGACGGCGTGCTGGCCGCGGCGCCGGTCGCGGCGCGCGAATGGCGCGGCCATCGCCACCTGTACACGCCGGCGGGATTCTCGGGTTTCGCCGCGGCGCGGCCGCTGCCGGCCGATTTCGCCGCTCGCCGGGCGGCGTTCGCGGCCGCGCGGGGCTACGTCGCGGGCTATTTCGCGCTGCATCCGCGATTCGCGGTCCGGTCGGCCCATGCGGGCGTGACCACCGACAACGAGCTGTTCCTGCTCGACCTGCGCGCCGGTGCCGACGCGGTGCTGGCCCGCGCCGACCGCAGCGTCCGCCGCGCGGTCCGCGCGGCCGGTCGCGCCGGCACGACGTTCGTGACCGACCGCGCCCTGCTGACGCGGTTCGTGCGCGCGAACTACGCCTCCTGCCTGCGCGCGCTCGGGGCGACGCCCTCGTGGAGCGATGCCGCGCTGGAAGCGATGTGCGCCGACCCGGCGATGTGGCTGGTCGGCGTCGACGACGGCGAGGGCCTGTGCGCGGTGCACACGTTCGCGATCGCCGGCGACACCGCCGAGTTCCATCTCAACCTCTCGATCCGCGACGGGCGCGCCCACACGACCGCGATGATCGACCGCGGCCTCCGCGAACTGTGCGCGCGCGGCATCGCGTGGGCGCATCTCGGCGGCGGAATGGCGCGTGGCGACGCGCTGGCGCGCGCGAAGCTGAAGTTCCGCCCGGTCAGCGTTCCGCTCGAGCGGGCGCGCGAGGTCTATCGCCCCGACGTCTATGCGGCGCTGTGCCGCGAGGCCGGCGTGGATCCCGCCGTCAGCCGCTGGCACCCCGCGTACGCCGGACCTGCGGCGGACGCCGGCGTCGCCCGGCCCGGGGCACCGACGCCGTGACCGGTTCGCACCGCGGCTCGCTGGCCGTCATGCAGCCCTATTTCTACCCGTATGCAGGCTATTTCCGGCTGTTCGCCGCGACCGATCGCTTCGTGCTGTTCGACTGCGTGCAGTTCCCGCGTCGCGGCCGCGTGCACCGGACCGAGATCGTCGGCCCTGGCGGACGGGTCGAATGGCTGACCTTGCCGCTGGCGCGCCAGCCACGCGACACGTTGATCCGCGACCTCGCGTTCGCGCCCGATGCGCGCGTGCGTTTCGATGCCGAGCTGCGGCGTCTGCCGTGGCTGCAGGCCGCGCGCGGGGAGGCCGCCGACCGCCTGCGCGACCATCTCGGCGGCCCGATGGAATCGGTCGTGGAATTCCTCGAACGCGGCCTGCGGCTGGTCTGCGACGCGACGGGCGTGCCCGGGCCGGCACTGCGCAGCTCGACCCTGCGCATCGACGACCAGTTGCGGGGCCAGGCGCGGATTCTGGAGATCGCCCGCCGCCTCGGTGCCGACCGCTACGTCAACGCGCCCGGCGGCCGCGGGCTCTACGATCCGGCGCCGTTCCGCGAAGCGGGAATCACCCTCTCGTTCCTGCCGCCGTTCGACGGCACCGCCTATCGCCTGCTGCCGGCACTGGCCGCGGGACAGATCGATGCGATCCGCGACGAAGTGCATCACTGCGGCCCGCTGCTGGCCGCCGACTGAGGCCGCCGGCCAGGTTCAGCCGCGCGGCGCCTGCCGGGCGAACCACTCCGTCGCGGACACCACCGTACCGTCGAGGCGCAGGGCGGCGAGCGTCCGTTCATCGAACACCTGCAGGTCGAATTCGCGCCGCACGCTCTCCTCGTCGCGACAGGCCAGCAGCCGGCGCCAGTGCCAGGCCATGTCGGCGCCGCAGTAATCGTCGTGAACCGCGAAGATGCGGCGGATGTTGCGCACCTTCGCGGCGAAGCGCGGCAACGTGGTGTACGGGACGTGCGCGACCAGCACCTCCGGCGCGCGTCCGCGCCGCAACGGTGGTCCCGCCGTCGGCACGATCTCGTGGAACCCGTCCAGCACGTGGCGGATGCGGGAGGTGCGTGCCATCACCTTCGCCGCCGGGACGATCCGGATCCACGGCAGGTCGGGATTCTTCTCCATCTGTCCGCGGAATCCGGGCAGCGAGCGCACGATCAGCTCCAGCCCCGCCGCTTCGGTCGGCAGCTTCCGGTTCGCGGTGAGCAGGCCGCCGGCATCCAGCGGCACGTTGAAGCGGTCGACGACGAGCACGTCGTGCGAATCGAGGCCGGCGATCGAATGCAGGCTGCCGCCCGCGGGAATCCAGAACTCGTCGGCGTCGAGGAACAGCACCCACTCGGCGTCGGACTCGCGGGCGAGCCGCGACGCCGTACGCGTCCAGGCGGCGGCGTCGGGATCCTGGTCGCTGTGATGCGTGACGGTCAGGTCGGGCCCGGCCACCGACGCGAGACGCTCGAGCGTGCCGTCCCTGGAGCCTGAATCGAGCACGCGGATCGCGCCGACACCGATCCGCCGGAGATGGCGGATGCAGTGGGCGATCAGTTCCACTTCGTCCTTGACGCCGACGACGGCGGCGAACTGGGGGCGTTTCGACATGCCCCGATGTTAACGGGCAACCACCCGCCGCGGGTGCCCGGCGTCGCGCCATGCCGTATCCTTCGCGCTTCGTGCCCATCGCGTGAACCCCATGTCCGAGCCCGTCCTTTCTTCCGTGAAGTTCTACGACACGCTCAGCGTCATCTACGACGCCGAGCTCGAGCGCAGGGCGCCGTGGGTGCGCCGCGTCGAGGAACTGATCGCCGGCTGGGCACGGGCGCGCGGGGCGAGATCGCTCATCGATTTCGGCGCCGGCAATGGCCGCCGCGCGCTGCGTCTGGCGCAGGCGGCCGACCTGCAGGCCGTCGCGATCGACGTCAGCCCGGGCATGATCGACGAGGCACGCAAGCTGGGCGTCGAAGCGCACGTGGTGGACATCGCGTCGCCGACGTTCGATGCCGCGGCCTTCGGCGACCGGAAGTTCGACCTGGTGATCTGCACGTGGAACGTCCTCGGCCATGTCGAAGGCCGCGAGGCGCGCCTGCAGGCGGTGAGGAACATGCGTTCGGTGATGGCGCCCGGCGGCGCGATCGTGCTCGACGTCAACAACCGCTACAACGCCGCCCACTACGGCTGGGCGGCGGTGGTGAAGAACCTCGTGCGCGACCTGCTCGACCCGGCCAGCGCCGGCGACTTCATCGCCAACCGGCAGGACCCGAAGGGCGAGACGATGCACACGTTCGTGCACGTGTTCTCGCGCGGCGAGATGCACCGCCTGTGCCGCGACGCCGGGCTGGCACCGGTCGAGGAACATTACCTCGACTACGACTCGGGCGAGGCGCGCACCCGCTGGTCGGGGCAGATGTGTTTCCTGATCCAGGCGCGTGCCTGATCGCATCATGGGCGCGACTCCCGATCCGGGTGTCGTCGACGCGGCACTCGCCTCGGTCGGGTCGGACGCGGAACGGATCCGCCGGATGCGTACCGGCCCGCGCCCGGCACTGGGCGCGCTGCGGCCGGCGAAGGACGCGCTGACCGCGGCGCTCGGCGCGGAGGCGGCGGCGCTGGAATTCCAGCGCCTCGCCGGCCTGCGACCCGGCGAGGCGCGCCGCCTCCCGATCACCTCGCTGCACGACCACGCCCGCGCGCACGCGCTCGCGTTCCACGAGATCAGCCCGGCGCGGATCGTGCGCATGCCGGCGCCCCCCGTGTTCGGCGCGGTCGCGGATGCGGGGTTCGAGGCGCGAACGCGCGCGGTGTTCACCTGCGTGCTCGCCGATGCGGTGGTGTCGAGCAAATCGAACATCGTCATCGCCGGCGGGCAGGCACTGCTCGATTTCCAGGACGACGAACTCGATCGGGTGCCGCTGGACCTGGCCGTGGACCCGATCCTGTTCGCGCCGGCCGCGGGGCATGGGACCTTCGCCATCGGTGCCGACGCCGTCGACGGCGCGGCGATGCCCGAAGCGTTCGCGCTGGTGGGCGTCAACAGCTTCAATTACTGGCACTGGCACGTGGAATTCCTGCCGCGCCTGATCGCGGCGATGGACCTGCCCGGTTTCGCGGGCGTGCCGATCCTCGTCGATGCGCAGATGCCGCCCCAGGCGATGGTCGCGCTGCGCTTCCTGATCGGCGACGCGCACCCGGTCCGCGTGCTCGCCGCGGGCGAAGCGGTGCGCGTGACGCGGCTGTGGACCGGCGCGATGTTCACCTATCTGCCGCTCTGGCCCCTCGCCGGCGCGGCCTATCCGGCCCGGACGATGGTGATGGACGCCGACGCGTTCGTCGCGCAGCTGCACCGGATGGAGCCGGCGCTGTCGCGCCTCGGCCGCGGCGACGGACCGCGCCGGCTGTATCTGGCGCGTGGCGCGAGCCAGCACCGGGGCATGGTCAACAAGCCGGAGGTGGACGCGTGGTTCGCCGCGCACGGGTTCGAGACGCTCGACTTCGGCGCCCTGCCCTACGAAGACCAGCTGCGCAGCGTGCGCGACGCGGAAATCATCGTCGGGCCGAATGGCGCCGCGCTCGTGAACAGCCTGTTCGCCGGACCGGGCACGCGCATCGGCATCCTCGACAATCACTTCATCGAGGACAACGAGTGGTACGCCGCGGTCTCGGAGCGGCTCGGCCAGCGGCTGTCGTTCCTCGTCGGCGAGGTGGTCGATGCGGATCCGGTCTACGAATTCAACGCCAACTACCGGATCGACGTGGAACGGCTGCCGGCGTTCCTGGCCCACCTGGCGGCGGACGCGTGACCGCCGGGTCGGACGACTACGTCGCACGCCTGCGCGGCTGCGGTTACGAACCGCGGTTTCTCGACGACGGCACGCCGTGTTCGGTCATCGAACGCGGCGCGGCGACCGCCCCGGTATTCGTCGCGTCGATCCCGAAGGCCGGCACCTACCTCGCCGCCGAACTGCTGTCCGCGCTCGGGGTCCGCAGCGCCCGCCTGCATGTCGACGACGGCTGGGCCAGCGATTTCCGCGACTACCGCGACGGCACGCCGATGTGGAAATACCAGTTCGAGATGCCGGTCGCCGACGCGCTGGGGCTGGTGCAGCCCGGCCAGTTCGCCGTGGGCCACCTGCCGTGCACGCCGGCGGTGGTTCGCGCATTGGACGGCTTTTCCCGCATCTTCATTTTCCGCGAATTGCGGCACGCCTTCGTGTCGTGGGCACGCTTCGTGATCGCCGAGCGGATGGACGGCGACGCCGCCGAGGCCGCGCGGACCATCGCGGATGGACCCGGCCGCGTGCGCTGGGTGCTCGGGCGCCGGTCGAGCGGCTGGCTGGTGCCGACCTGCCGCGAGATGGTGGGCTGGCGTCAGGAACCCGGCGTGCTGCCGCTGCGATACGAAGACCTGGCCGGCAGCCACGGCGGTGCGGCGCAGGCGGACACGGTCGCCGGTCTCGCGAAGCATCTCGGCCTGCCGGCAGATCCGTCCAGCCTGCGCGACGCCACGCAGCGCAGCGTCGGCGCGAAGACCCTGACCTGGTCGGGCACGCCGTCGACGCTGGCGACGCACTGGGACGCGGAGCTCGAAGCCTGGTTCCGCGACGTGGGCGGGCCGGATCTCAATCGCGCGCTCGGCTACGTCGAAGACTGACGGCCGCGACGGGTCAGGCGAGATCGGCCTCGATCCGGCGCCACCAGTAGTCGAGCGTCAGCCGTTCGACGACGTCCGCACGCCGCGGCGGATCGTCGTGGGCCGGCGCGTAGCGTGACCGCCAGCCCGCGAGCGTCGCCGCGTCGATCGCATCCGCCTGCCACCCGGGCACCATCGCCACGGGCAGCCGCCCGTAGGCCGGAGCCAGCGCCGTGCGCCGGATGATCGGGATCGCGCCGTGCTCGATCGCCTGCCACGCCTTCGGCGACGGATCGAGCCCCCCGCCCTCCACGCACAGCACGAAAGCGTGCCGGCGCACCTCGGCGATGAACCCGGCCTCGTCGACCTCCTCTTCCAGCAGCGTGGTCCATGACCGCCACGGTCCGCGGCACAGGTCGGCGACCGTACGGCGCGCGTCCCATTGCGCGCCGGCGCGGATCCGCTGCGCGCACAGCATGCGCAGCGGTCGGGTGCCGGTGGCCGGCGCGTGTGGCTCGAGGGGCTGGACGTCGCCGTCGGGAAAGACCCGCCCGAGCGGCAGCGGCGTGAACCGGGGATCCGAGCCGTCGTCGAGGTTTTCCGCGTGCCAGCGGCGCAGCCCCGGATGCGCGAGGATCCGGGCGATCGCCCCGCGCATCTCGTCGTCGAACGGCGCCCAGCGCCGGTCGACCTGGTGGGGCACCGTCGCGTCTTCCGAGCCGCTGACCACCACGAACGGCCCCGCGATCCGCGGCAGCAGTTCGTCGGCCAGCATCCGCAGCGCGTGCAGCGGAAAGCGGAGCGACAGGAAGACCGTGCGCGGCTGCGCGGTGCGCCGATGCAGCGTGACGAACGGCGGACGGCGGTCGCTGGCGATGACCCAGTCGCAGCGTGCGGCGACCCCGGTGATGCGGACCGCGTCGGCGCCCTCCCCCTTCGGGAACAGCCGCGTCGACAGCACTTCAGGCATCGGCGCGGGACCTCTCGCGCAGGCGTTCGAACAGCGCGCCGGTGTCCGCCGGCAATGGCTCGGGCGCGGCGGCGGCCTCGAAGCGCCGCAGCGACGTGTCGAGGAAATCCGGCGGGCGTGCCGGCGACAATCCCACGCGCGCGAGCACCCGGCCGATCGCGTCGGCCATCGTCGCCGCGTCGGCGACGAACTCGACCAGCGGGAACGAGGCCCGCTCATGCGCGGCGAGCAGCTCGCGGTTGTAACGGGTCCACAGCGCCAGGCCTTTTTCGATCGGGAAGCGGTTGCGGTCGTGCAGGGAGCGCGCCACCTCGAGCGGGTGCCGGAAGATGCCGACGCATTCCAGCGACGGCAGCACCGTGCGCCAGCCGTCGAGCACCAGCAGCGTGCGCGGATCCTTGAACGCCCACAGCGGCCGGCCCTGCCGCGATTCGATGAACAGGTCGCGCACGGCCTTGTGCAGCGGCTGCCATTCGATCGCGTCCGGCGGCTCGTGCCAGCTGCCGCCGTTGGCCTGCAGCAGGTTCTCGTGCATGTACAGCACCGCCGCCGGCTCCTGCAGGCCCTTGGGGTTGAGCGCGAAGCCGCCGTCGAGCACGCGGCCCAGGTACACGCCGGCCTGCAGCAGCGAGCCGGTCAACGCGCTCGTGCCGCTGCGGTGCATGCCCAGGATCGCGATCGCGCGCGGTGGCGGAGAGGGAGCGGCGTCGGTCATCGGAAATCCGGCTGGAAGTTCAGGAAAGGGACGTCGCCGCGAAGCGCTCCGCCCGCGCGAGGTCGGCCTCGGAATCGACACCGGGCGGAAACGGCACCGGCGCGAGGCCCACGGCGATGCGATGGCCGGCTTCCAGCACGCGCAGCTGCTCCAGCGCCTCGAGCTGTTCGAGCCGTCCCGGCGGCATCGCCGCGAACCGGCGCAGGAATCCCGCGCGATAGGCGTAGATGCCGATGTGCCGCAGCGCGCCGGGCGCCGGATCGCCGGTGCGGTCGCGCGCGAAACGGTCGCGCTGCCACGGAACGGGCGCGCGGCTGAAATACAGCGCGTCGCCGTCGGCGCCGCGCACCACCTTCACTGCATTCGGATCGAACAGCGTCGCGGCGTCGTCGATCGGCACCGCGAGCGTGGCCATGTCCGCGCCGGTCGTGGCGGCGAGCGTCGCGGCGACCGCGCGGATGCCTTCCGGCGGCGCGAACGGCTCGTCGCCCTGCAGGTTGACGACGATCAGGCGATCGTCCCAGCCGAGCCTTTCCGCGCATTCCGCGAGCCGGTCGGTACCGGACGGGTGGTCGGCGCGCGTCATGCAGACCGCGACCGGCTCGCCCGCCAGCGCGTCGGCGATGCGCGCATCGTCGGTGGCCACGACGACATCGCGCGCGCCCGCCTCGAGCGCGCGGCGCGCGACGCGCACCACCATCGGCACGCCGGCGATCAGCCGCAACGGCTTGCCGGGCAGTCGCGACGCGCCGAATCGCGCCGGGATCGCGACGACGAAATCATGGGACGGCATCGGATCTCCTCGCGGCCAGCAGGCCGTGCAACGCGTCGAAGAAGCCCGCGGGCAGCTGCGCGCGCGCCGGCACCGCCCATGCGTCCTCGCGCGCGGCCGTCGGCCACTTCACCGCGTCCTTCTCGGTCGTCAGGTGCGGCAGCCGCGGCGCGAACGCCAGGTCGCGCGCCGCGTAGTCGTGATGGTCGGGGAACGGGTGCGGCACGACCTCGATACCCTCCGCGCGCAGCGCGTCGAAGAAGCGTTCGGGATGGCCGATGCCGGCGACGGCGTGCACCGGGCCGGGGGCGAACGACGCCAGTGCCCGTGGCGGGCCGCCGGCGAGCGGCTCGGCGCCGTCGAGGACGAGCGACATCGGCCATTCGCCGTCATCCGGCGTGCCACCGTTGACGACGCGCAGGTCGACGCGGCGCGCCACCGGTTCCCGCAGCGGGCCGGCCGGAATCAGCCGGCCATTGCCGTGCCGGCGCGCGCCGTCGATCACTTCGATCTCGACGTCGCGCCCCAGCCGGCGATGCTGCAGACCGTCGTCGGCGATGATCAGCGTGCAGCCGTCGCCGACCAGCGCCCGCGCGGCCGCGACGCGGTCGCGGTCGACCTGGACCGGCAGCCCGGTGCGGCGCGCGATGAGCAGCGGCTCGTCGCCGGACACCGACGCGGCGGTATCGGCGTGCACGCGCACCGCGGCGGCGCCGCGCCGGCCGTAGCCGCGGCTGACGATGCCGGGACGCCAGCCGCGGTCGGCGAGGTCGCGGGCGATCGCGATCGTCAGCGGCGTCTTGCCGGTGCCGCCGGCGACGAAATTGCCGATGACGAGGACCGGCACCGGCAGCCGGTGCACGGCTCGCCAGCCGCGCCGGTAGGCCGCGTCGCGAACGCGCAGCAGCGCGCCGTTGAGTGCCGCGAGGGCCCGCAGTCCCGGTCCCGGCGCGACGCCGCCGTACCAGCGCCGTGTCAGCCACGCCTCCAGCGCCGCCCTCACGCCGGCGTCCCGTCGCCGCCCGTCGGCTCGCGGAACTGCATGCGGTGCAGGTGCGCATAGAGCCCGCCGCGCGCCAGCAGCGCGGCGTGCGTGCCCTGCTCGACGATGCGACCGGCATCGAGCACCAGCACCTGGTCGGCGTGTTCGACCGTGGAAAGCCGATGCGCGATGACCAGCGTCGTGCGGTCGGGGATCAGGCGGTCGAGCGCCGCCTGCACGAGCCGCTCGGACTCGGTGTCGAGGGCCGCGGTGGCTTCGTCGAGGATCAGGATCGGCGCGTCCTTCAGGATCGCTCGCGCGATCGCCAGCCGCTGCCGCTGACCGCCGGACAGCAGCGCGCCGTTCTCGCCGATCCGCGCATCCATGCCGCCGGGCAACCGGTCGATGAATTCGGCGGCGTTCGCGGCTTCGGCGGCGGCGCGGATCCGCGCGGGGTCGACCGCCGCGTCGGCCCCGTAGGCGATGTTCGCGGCGACGGTGTCGTCGAACAGCATCACGCGCTGCCCGACCAGCGCGATCTGGGACCGCAGGTCCTGCAGGCGGTACGCGGGCAACGGCGCGCCGTCCACGAGGATCTCGCCGGCATCGGGTTCGTAGAAGCGCGGCAGCAGCCGGATCAGCGACGACTTGCCGCTGCCCGAGCGGCCGACGATCGCGGTGACCGTGCCGGGTTCGGCCACGAACGACACGTCGTGCAGCGCCGCGGTGTCGGTGCCGGCGTAACGCAACCCGACGCCGCGGAACTCGACGTGGCCCCGCGCGCGCGGCAGCGGCCGCGTGCCGGTGTCGATCTCGTCGGGCTCGTCGAGGATCGCGAACAGCCGGTCGGCGGCGGCGACGCCGCGCTGCACCATCGCCTGCACGTTCGTGATGCGCTTCAGCGACGGCAGCATCGCCATCATCGCCGTCAGGAGCGTCACGAAGCTGCCCGCGGTCATCCGGCCGCGCGACGCCTCGTAGCCGGCGACGAGCAGGATGACGGCCAGCCCGATCGCCGCGAGCGTCTGCACGACCGCCGAGGCGCCGGCCTTCGTCGCGTCGACCTTGACGCCGAGGCGGAGGTTGCGATTCACCAGCGCACCGTATCGCGCCTGTTCCGAGGCCTGCGCACCGTGGATCTTGACGTCCTGCTGCGCCGCGAGCGCCTGCTCGGCGACCTGCGCCATGCCCGCCACGCCGTCCTGGATGCCGCGGTTGATCTTCCGGTAGCGACGGCCGACGACGCCCGAGATGCCGCCGATCAACGGTGCCAGCACCAGCATCACCACCGTCACGCGCGGGCTGTACCAGAACATGACCCCGAGCAGCACGAAGATCGTCAGCGTGTCGGTGATGATCGTCTTCAGCGCGTCGCTGCTGGCCTGCATCACCTGCTCGGTGTCGTAGTTCAGCCGCGACACCATCGCCGGCACCGCTTCCTGGTCGAAGCGCGTGGTCGGCAGGCGCAGGTACTTGGCGAGGATGTCCTGCCGCAGGTCGCGCACGACGCTGCGGCCGGCCCGCGCCATGCCGTAGTCGGTGGCGAACGAGGCGATGCCGCGCAGCACGAACAGCAGCACGATCGCCGCCGGCAGCGTCCAGCGCATCGCTTCGCTGCGCGTCACGAAGGTCTCGTTGACCACCGGTTCCATCATCGCGGTGAACGCGCCCGCGGCGCCCGCCTCGATCGCCATGCCCACGGCGGCGGCGGCCAGCAGCGGCCAGTACGGCTTCGCCCGGCGCAGCAGCCGGCGATAGATGACCCACGCGGACCGCTCGCCGCTCACGGCGCCGGCGACTCCGGGGTGGTCGCGATCGACAGTTTCACGAAGCCCAGCTGGCCGAGCGCGTCCATCGCGGTCACCACCGACTGGTGCGGCGTGCGCGCGTCGGCGCGCAGCACCACCGGCCGCTCGCGGTCCTCGCCGGCGACGCGGCCGATCGCTTCCTTCAACGCGGCGACATCGCGGCCGAGCACCTCGCTGGTGCCGATGAAGAAGCGGCCGTCGGCATCCACCAGCAAGGTCAGCGGCTCGCCGGGCGAAGGCTCGGTGACCGCCTGCGACTGCGGCAGCACGAGCTTGAGTGCCGAACGGTGGTCGAACGTCGTCGTCACGACCAGGAAGATGATCAGGCAGAAGACCACGTCGATCAGCGAGACCAGGTTGATCTCCGGTTCGTCCGGCGCCCGCCGGGAACCGAGGTTCATCCGGCACTCCGCTTGACGACGCGCGCCGGCTTCGGCGCGGGGGCGGACCCGGCGGCGACCGGACCTTCGTCGAGCGCGTCCATCAGGCCGATCGCCTGCTTCTCCATGTCGATCACGTAGCCGGTGACGCGGCCACGCAGGTAGCGGTGGAACATCAGCGCCGGGATCGCCACGCACAGCCCCGCCGCGGTCGAGATCAGCGCCTGGCCGATGCCGCCGGCGAGCCGGTTGGCGTCGCCGACGCCCGCCGTCAGGATGTCGAGGAACATCTGGATCATGCCGAACACCGTGCCGAGCAGGCCGAGCAGCGGCGACACCGCGGCGATCGTGCCGAGCGTGTTCATGAAGCGCTCCAGCCGGTGCGCGACGTGGCGGCCGACGTCCTCGATGCGCTCCTTGATGATCTCGCGCGGGCGATGGCGCACGTCGAGGCCCGCCGCGAGGATCTCGCCGAGCGGCGAATTGCGGCGCAGCACGTCGATGTGGCGCGGATCGAGCGAGCGTCCGCGGGCCCATTCGCGCACTTCGTCGCCGAGGCCCGGCGGCAGCACTTCACGACGCCGCAGCGTCCAGAAACGTTCGAGGATGATCGCGGTGGCGAACACCGCCAGCACGATGAGCGGCAGCATGACCCAGCCGCCTGCCTTGATCAGTTCGAGCACGCCTCACCTGTCGGTTCCGGAAACGGCGTCAGCATAACCCGCGCCCGCGGGCGGCGGATCGCGCCAGTAGCGTGGCCGGTCGTGCCGCAGGCGCTCGACGACGCGCGCGCCGCCGGCCCCCAGCCGCACGTGGATCGCGCCGCTTCCGGCGGTATCGTGCAGCGCGACCTGGTACCGGTCGTAGCGGCCCAGCACGATCGCATCGGGCAGCCCGAACCGGTTGTCGCGGCCCACCGACATCAGCGCGATCCGCGGCCGCGTCGCCGCGAGGAAATCGAGGCTCGAGGAGGATTCGCTGCCATGGTGCGGCACCAGCAGCACGTCGGTGCGGATCGCCGCCGGCGGCAGCTTCGCGAGCCGCGCATCGATATGCCGCCCGATGTCGCCGGGAAGCAGCGCGCTGGCCCCGGCCGCATCGATCCGCAGCACGCACGAGCTGTCGTTGCGCCGATAGGGAAAGAATTCCGGCGGATGCAGCACCGTGAAGCCGACGCCGTCGTGGCGCCACGACATCCCGGCGAGGCAGGGCCGCATCGGCTCGCGGGCCCATCCCGGCGGCGCGATCTCGCGCCGCGGTCGCATCGCCGCGCGCACCGCCGCGGCGCCGCCGGCGTGGTCGGCGTCGCCATGGCTGAGCATCATCGCGTCGAGGCGGCCGACCGACAGGGCATGCAGTGCCGGCCCGATGGTGCTCGCGCCCAGGTCGGCGCCGCCGGGGCGTGCCGGACCGGCGTCGTAAAGCAGGTCGTGATGCGCGGTGCGCACCAGCAGCGACGTCCCCTGCCCCGCATCGAACAGCCAGAGATCGGCTTCCCCCGGCGGGGGTCGCTGCGGGGCCGGGGCGAGCAGCGGCAGGAGCAGGCAGGCGGCGATCGCGCGACCGGGGACGCCGCGCGGCGACAGGCACCAGAGCGTGCCGGCCACGGCCAGCGCGAGCACCGGCAACGTCGGTTCCGGGAGCCAGGCGAGGCTGCCGGGCCACGCCGCGATGCGCTCCAGAACGGCCCACAGCCATTCCATCGCGACGGCCGCCATGTTCCACAGCGTGCCCGACACGACATCGGGCAGCGGCGTCGCGGCGAGCCCGAGCAGGCACAGCGGCACGACGCCGAGGCTGATCCACGGGATGCCGACCAGGTTCGCCGCCGGGCCGGCCAGCGACGCCTGCCCGAAGAACCACACCGTCAACGGCAACAGGCCCAGCACCGCCACCCACTGCGCACGCAGGAAAGGCAGCAGCACGCCCTGTCCTTCGGAACCCGGCAGGCACCACAGCAGCCAGGCGACGCCGGCGAAGCTGAGCCAGAACCCCGGTGCGAGCACGCTGAGCGGATCGATCACGAGCACGCCGACCAGCGCGAACGCGAAGGCTTCGCCGGGTTTGCCGGCGCGCCGCGCGAGGCGCGCCGCGAGCGCCGCGGCGATCATCAGCAGCGTGCGGACGGTCGGCAGCGCGAAGCCGGCCAGTGCGGTATACGCGCCGGCGAATGCCAGCGCCACGATCGCCGCGCCCAGCGGCCGGGGCCAGCGCCGCCCGAGCGCCGGCGCAAGGCGCCAGAGCCCGCGTCCGAGCAGCGCGCCGAAGCCGGCGACGATGCCGACGTGGAACCCGGAGATCGCGATCAGGTGCGTCAGCCCGGTCGCGCGCAGCACCGCCCAGTCGCCGTCGGACAACGCGCGGGTGTCGCCGAGCGCGAGCGCGGCGACGAAGCGCGCCCGTTCGGGCGCCACCGCGGCGCCGATGGCGCGGGAAAACCGTTCCCGCCACGCGTCCACACGCCCGACCACCGACACCGCACCGGCCTCGCGGGGCAGCCGGCGCGCCGCGTCGGCGTCGACCACGTAGGCGGTCGCCGCCAGCCGCCGCTCGAGCGCGCGCCGTTCGAAATCGAAGCCTCCGGGATTGACGAGGCCGTGCGGCCGCCGCAGGCGCAGCACGAGCCGCCAGCGTTCGCCCGACGCCACCCGCGGCACCGGTGCATCGCCGCGCCCGTACCAGCCGATGCGGATCCGCCGGCCGGCGAGGACCGCGGCCGCCCCCGGCGCCGATTCGATCCGGGCTTCGAAGTGCGCGCCGTCGGGTTCCGTGACCGGCAGGCCGACGACGCGCACGTCCAGCGCCAGCGGTTCGCCGACGAGCCCGTGCGGCACGCGGACGGCCAGCGCCGCGGCGCCGTGCAGGCAGGCGATGGCGATGCCGAACAGCGCCGCGCCGGCGAATCGGCGCGCATCCGGCCGCGACCAGAGCCACGCGCCGACCGCGGCGGCGACCGCGCTCGCCACGACCGGCGGCAGCGCCGGAAACCGCTGCACCAGCAGCACGCCGGCGAGCAGCGCCGAAGCCACGCCGAGCCCGAGCGGGGCCGGCCCGGGATGATCGCGCGGCGGCGCCCGCGCCGCGGCCACGTTCAGTCCCCGGGCAGGGGTCGCAGCTGTCCCCGGGTGAGTTCCAGGGTCCGATCCAGTCGTCGCGCGAGGCGGCGATCGTGGGTGACGAGCACCAGCGCGGTGCGCTGTTCGCGATTGAGTTCGATCAGCAGGTCGAACACGCCGGCGGCGGTCTTCTCGTCGAGGTTGCCGGTCGGCTCGTCGCCGAGCACGCAGGCCGGATTCGTCACCAGCGCGCGCGCGACGGCGGCGCGCTGCCGCTCGCCGCCGGACAGTTCGCCGGGTTTGTGGCCGAGGCGGTGCCCGAGGCCGACGCGCTCCAGCAGCGCCTGCGCCGGCGCGCGCGCGCCGGGCACCGGCTCGCCGCGGACCAGCAGCGGCATCATCACGTTCTCGAGCGCGG
>CBIHMN010000005.1:0-21452 GCA_966211005.1 uncultured Arenimonas sp. | reverse complement strand
CGCATTCGGCGGTGCGGACGCTGCCGCCGGGCGGGTTCCGGGAAGAGGTGGGGGCGGCGCTGGAAAACGTGGCGGGGACGCTGGCGCGGCACCGCGCGCGCCACGGCTGAGCCGCAGGCGCGTTACGCGCGGCGGCTGCAGCGCCTCAGGGGTCGCACCCCTGAGGGACGCTGCTCAACCGCGTCACCGCTGCGCTGCGCGTCCACGTGCCCGGCACGCCGTCGACGAACGCGGCGGTGGTACCGATGGTCTGGATCGTCGATACGCCATACGCGCGCGTCAGCTGGCCGACGGTCGTGCGCACCGGGGCCGCGTAGGGTCCGAGAGGCGCGAAGCCTTCCAGCTGGTCGAGCGGCACGACGGGATCGCCGCCGTCGAAGACGTCCCCGC
This sequence comes from uncultured Arenimonas sp., assembly GCA_966211005.1. Taxonomy (GTDB): domain Bacteria; phylum Pseudomonadota; class Gammaproteobacteria; order Xanthomonadales; family Xanthomonadaceae; genus Arenimonas. Next base: position 21,062 of record CBIHMN010000005.1, on the reverse strand, counting down.
GTTCCGCGGCGAGGAAGCGGGGCACCCCGTGGCCGTCGTAGACGAACGTCGCGAGGAACTCGTACGCCGGGTGGACCTGCACGCTGTAGCCGTAGCCCGGCGACGCCGTGTCGTACCAGTGCGCGCTCACGTCGAGCGGTTGACCGGCATGCGTCGGGCAGCCGGTGAGGAACGTGTCGAGCGTTTCGGCACCGGTGAAGCCGTCGATGTTGTACGTCAGCGACAGCTGCCCGGCCGCGCGCGGCGTCAGCACCAGGTTGCCGATCGGCGTGAGGATCCGCGACGTGCCGTTCCACGCCGCGCGGTAGACGGTGCCGTTCCAGACCTGGCTCGCGCCGGGCTGCGGGCCCTGGGCGTAGTACCAGGTCGGCGTGCCGTCCTGCAGGTACGTGTACCAGAGCAGCGCGTGCTCCGTGCCGGAGGGATACAGGAAAAGGCCGTGGCCGCCGCGCGACGGGTTGTAGTAAGCACCGCGCCGCAGGGCCGGCACCGCGGCCACGCTGTCGATCGTCGCGGAAACCGCGACATCCGCCCCGGCCGCGCCGTCGTTGCCGACGGTCAGGTACCAGCGCCCGGCCGCGAGCTGCGCGCCGGTCAGCGTGATCGTGCGGTTCGCGCCGCTGCCGGTCGCGGTATGCAATGCGGGACCCGGTGGCGGCGATGACGACACGACCGGTCCCGGCGGAATGTCCATCCGCGACAGGTACAGCGCGACTTCGCCGGTCGTGCCCTGCGTGCGGAACGTCGCCTGCGTCGCACCCGGCGGGATGTCCACGTACAGATGCCGGAATGCCGGCCCGGCCGGCAGCGACACCGCGCGCGGCAGGCCGGGCGTCAGGCCGTACGGCGCGTAGATGTCGCCGGTGCGTGCGATCTCGAACGGAACCTCGAGCACCGTCGCGCCCGGCGCGTGCTGCAGGAAGAGCACGCCGAGCCGGCGCTCGCCGGGCAGCAGTGTCGGGTCGTCGTAGGCGACGCGCACCGCGAACGGCGCCGCGCCACCGACATGGCCCGGGCCGGTCGCCGTCAGTGCCGGCGTCTCCGCCGGCACCATCGCCAGCACGACGGATTCGATCTCGACGTCGGTGCCCGGCCCGGCGGTGTTCTGGGCGATCAGCCAGTAGTTCTTCGCGGTGGTGTGCACGGCGGTGACGACGCATTCGTCGTCGGCACCGGGCGTCGCGCTGATGCACAGCTGCTCGCCCGGGTCCGGCTGGCCGTTGTCGTTCGTGTCCACCCCCAGGAAAACGACCATTTCCGACCCGGCCGCATGCGAGCGAGCGGAGATGCGGTACGGGGTGGGCGTCGCCGTCGCCGGGACCGGGATCAGCCGCACGTAATTGCTGCCGGGCAGGTCGAACGGGTTGGGCAACGTGGTGTCGGGAGCGATGCTCTCGATGGAGCGCACCGGTGCCGCGAGCGCCGTGGTGACGAATCGCGCGTCGGGCAGGTCGACGGTGCCGCCCACCGTCACGTCGAAGAATCCGCGCTCGCCGGAGCCCGTGTGGGTCACGTTCGACAGTGCGGCTTCGGCGGCGGCGTTCGCGAACGGCGTCGAGTACACCGCCACCGGCAGGCGCAGGCTCGGCCGGTCGCCCGACGTGTCGGTCAGCGTCACCCAGCCATACACCCATGTGTGCAGCAGCGTCGGGTCGCTGACGTCGACGGTGACCGACAGGGTCGCGCCGGCGGCCGTGCCGGCGAAAAGCGTCGGGTTGGCGATGATCGCCGCGCCCGGCGTCGTCGCCTCCGTAGTCACCGCGTAATCCGTCGCCGGGGCGCCCGGCATCAGCGCGAACGTGCGCGTCATCGTGCAGAAGCGGAAGCATGCGCCGTCGGCGATCGACGGCAGGTTCAGCTGGTTCGCGCCGCCGTCGTACGGGTCGGCGGCCGCCGCGTGGAACGCGTCGGGCGACAGCGGCAGGTACAGGCCGGCGCGCGCGGCCTTCGCGACGTCGAGCATGCCATTGCCCTGGTCGTGCGGGTCGCCGGGGATGGCCTGGCCGGTCCGCACGGAGTTGCGCGCGGTCAGCACCAGCGCCGAGACCACCCTGTCCGGCGTCAGTGCGGGGTTCGCCGACAGCAGGAGGGCCGCGGCGCCGGCGACGTGCGGCGAGGCCATCGACGTGCCGCCGCCGGTCGCGTAGGCGGTCGTCGCGGTGATCCACGTCGAGGTGATGTCGACGCCGGGCGCGGAGAGATCGGGCTTGACGATGCCGAACGGCACCACCGGCCCGCGCGAGCTGGTCGGGAACAGCAGGTCTGCGTCCTGCGGGCCGCTGCCGTTGTCGCGCGCGCTCGCGACGGCCACGACCCACGGTGCGTTGGCCGGCCGGTTGACCGTGCCGGCGCCCGGCCCGCTGTTGCCGGCGGCCACGACCACGATGATGCCGGCTTCGCGCGCGGCGAGCATCGCTTCCTGGTCGTCGTAGAACTCGTCGTCCGGCAGCCCCGCCCACGGGTCGTACTGCGGCAGGAACCCGTGGGAATAGTTGATGACGTCGACGCCGTCGGCCACCGCCTGGTCGATCGCCGCGAGCAGCGCGGCGCCGTTGCAGCTGGTGTCGCATGCGCGGTACGCGATGATGTTCGCGCGGGGCGCGACACCGCTGTAAATCGACACCGCATTGCCGACCGCGATGCCGGCCACATGCGTGCCGTGCCCGGTGTCGTCGATCGGGTCGGCCAGCCCGTCGGCGGCTTCGACGAAGTTCCAGAGGCCGATGAGCTTGCTGTTGCATGCCGATGGCACGGCGGTGCACCAACCGTGGTAGACGCCGTGCGGGTTGACAATGCCGGTGCCCGCGAAGCCGACGTGAGTCCGCTTCAGTCCCGAATCGATGATGCCGACGACGATGCCTTCGCCGCAATGCGCGCCGACGCCCGGCAGCGCACCGCTCCAGACCTCGTCGGCGCCGATCCACGCCATGCTCGTGTTCGTCTGCACCGCGCGATGAAATTCGGGACGGACGCGTTTCACCCCCGGAACGCCCGCGGCCGCCGCCGCTTCCGCCGGCGTCAGCGCGAGCGCGACACCGTTGGTCGCGTGACGGTAGACGAACCGCGGCTCGACGGGCCGCCCGATCGTCGCGGCGATGGCGGCGAGCCGCGTCGCGCGCTGCTGCCCGAGATAGTCGACATAGGCTTGCGCCGGGGCGCTCTTCGCGTCGTACCGGCGCGCGCCCGTCGCGGCGGGGCTCGTCGGCGCGAGCTTGGGTCGGGCCGTTTCGCCCCCGAACCCGCGGAAGCTGGCCGACGCCGGTTCGTCGAAGACGACGATCCACGTGGACGACGCTTCCGCCGGTACGGAAGCCGGCGCCGCGGGCATGGCGATCGCCAGCCCGAAGGCCAGCATCAGACAGGTGAAGCGCATCGTGGTCTCCCCGGGTGCGCGGGGAGTCTGCGTCAGCGGGGGAACGGCACCCGTGCCGGAAGTCACGACCGGTGACGTTCGTCCCGGCGTGGCTGACGTTCGTCCCGGCTTTTTCACCAGGCCGCCGGGCTCACGGCGGCGCCCCTCGGCTACGGAAACACCGCCGCGCCGCCGTAGTTGTCGCCGCCATCCCCGCACGCGGACTGCGGCAAGAGCGCGACGATGTGGTTCTCGCGCAACATCTGCTTGGCCGACGCGCAGCGCACGCCGACGCCGGCCGCGACGAAGACCACGTTGTCGCGCACGTCGAACAGGCCGTCGGCGACGAAGCGGATGCCGGTGGTTTCGCCGGGGAAGTCGGGGTCGGGCACGACGCCGCTGATGCGGTTGCCGGCGAGCTGCGCGCCGCTGCCACCGAAGAACACGATGCCGTCGGCGCCGTTCTCGCTGGCCCCGGTGCCGTCGACGCCGACGATCTGGTTGTCGAGCACGTCCACCTGGCCCAGCGCGACGATCGCCGCGCTGCGCTGCGCGGGCAGCGCCGAGGTGGAGCCGCCGGTGTCGAACACGGCGTTGTCACGAACCAGCGAGCCGTCACCGACCACGACGATGCCGGCGAACCGGTTGCCGTCGAGGCGGTTGCGCTCGACGCGATGCCCGCCGGTGCCCTGGCCCTGGATCGAGACGCCGACGGCGAAGCCGCGGATGTTGCAGTCGCGCACGCCGACATTGTTCCGCGAATCCCCGAAGATCCCGAGCGTGTTCGTGCCCGCGCCGCCGGCGAGGCCGCCGAGCTTGAAGCCGTTGCAGTCGATCGTGACGTTGTTGGTGCCGATCGTGATCGCTTGGCCGCTGGTGATCGCGACGGAAAGGTCCTTGTCGAAGCACCAGACGCCCTGCGCGCTGATCGTGGTCGGCAGCGACGCGATCATGCCGGTACAGCCGTCGAAGCTCGACGCGGCCTCGGCCGGGGCCGGCAGGTACAGCAGCGGGGCCGCGAGCGCGGCGGCGAACAGGCGGATACGGATCGACAGGACCATGGCATTTACCGGGCGGGAAGGTCGGGCGAGTATGGGCCGATCCCGCCCGGTCGTTAAGAAGGCGCGGTGACTGCGAGAAAATTTGAAGGGTCATCTCACCCATACCCACTTGTCGGGGCAAGAGAAATGGACGAAAGCCTTAAATGGTGTGCAGCATTCCTGATGCTGCTTACGGTAAACGGAGCCGTGAAGGCGGACGGAACGGTGCATCGCATAGAAACCAGCGACGGGTTGATTGCATTTATCAAGAGTGACGACCGGATCCTGCGAACCTTGGGCAGTTGCACCGGGGAGAAACTTTCGCGCGATGGGCGCAGCTTCACTTACACCGGCGAATGCGAGACTTACCCGGACGTCGCGAGCGATTGTCCGTCCTACAGAGTCGAAGCACGAGGAACGGTCGACACGCCGACCGTCGCGACGGTAAGGGAAATCAGTCTGGTGTTGCAGTGCTACTCGTGAGGATCGGTGTGGTGCTCCTTCTCGCCGGCGTATCGCCTGGCTTAATTGGCGAATGCTTCTGTACGTATAAGATCTAGGCGACGCGCGGACCGATTACTCGCCGGACTTCGATTGCGACGAAGGCAGCATGACGGTCATCGACCACACGCACCAGTACGACGATAACGGCGATACGACGGCCTCGACCGGTTGCTATCGAGTGCGACGCGGAGAGTTCGACCTACGAATATTGCCGTATCAACGGGTGCGGGAAATGAGACGTCACGCCTTTCGAATGGTTCTGGTTGCGACGCCCTTGCTGGGTGTGCTCGGAGGGTGTCCGACAACGTACTTGGATCACCCGAAAGAAATAACCTTCTCCTCACTAAGTCAACGCGACAGCGCTATATCGGCGGATGATTACTTGGTCATAACCGATGCATGCGTCCGGGCTTCGGAGCACGGGGTTTACCTGATGAGCTGTGACTGGAAGGGGCAGGGCCTTTCTTTGGAGTACTCCAGCTCGATGAGCGAGATCGAGATCGAGGAATTGGCCGTGCGGGCAGGGAAAGCGTCCTCTGCCACCCAATACTTGCTTCCCGTGGTCATTTGCGGCCACTTGATGAACGCAGGCCATGAAAATGATCGGTATTTCCTGCTTGATGGATATAGATCACACGACTCCGCGGCGCGGGCGACTCGCGCCTGTCGATAATGCGGCTCGTATTTCGCGACGCTGATGCTGCCGTTCTAGCACTTGGACGTGCCGGGCAGTCGCGTGGCGGAGCCAAATAAGGTGAGCGGGCTGTTCGACCGCGAGCGTAGGGAGATCAGTCTGATGCTGCGGTGCTACTCGTGGGGAGGGGCGTCGTGATCCTCCCCATCGGGATATCGGTGATCCACCTGTTGGTCGGCGCGGGGAGGGCCGGGCTCTGAGCCTGCGCATCGCCATCATCGGCTACGGCACCGGCGGCCAGGCCGCCGCGCTGATGCTTTCCGCCGACGGTCACGCCGTCGAAGTCTTCGAACGCGCACCGACACCGGGCCCGGTGGGCGCGGGCTTCCTGCTGCAGCCGGTGGGGCTCGCGGTGCTTTGGGAACTCGGCCTGCTCGATGCGGCGCTGCGACACGGCGCACCCGTGACGCGGCTCTACGGCGAAACGGTATCGGGGCGCCCGGTGATGGACATGCGCTACGCCGATCTCGCGCCGGGCCTCTGCGGCCTCGGGCTGCAGCGCGGCGCGCTGTTCGAGCTGCTCGACGCGGCGTGGCGCGACGGGCGTCGTCTGCACGCCGGCCACGCGATCAGCGCGATCGATGTCGAACGCGGGCTCGTCACCGACGCCGCCGGGGACACGCATGGGCCGTTCGATCTCGTGATCGTCGCCGACGGCGCCGCGTCGACGCTGCGCGCCAGCGTCGCCACCGCGAAGCTCGACCAGCCGTATCCGTGGGGCGCGTGGTGGTGCCTCGTCGACGCCGCCGACTGGCCGTTCGCCGATGAGCTGCGGCAGCGCTACGTCGCCGCGCGGCGGATGGTCGGCATGTTGCCGGTCGGCGGGCGGCCGGGCGACGCGACGCGCAAGCTGAGCTTCTTCTGGAGCGCGCCGTGCACCGCGCTGGAGGCCGGCATCGCCGACCCCGCGCGCTGGCGCGACGAGGTGGCCGCGGTGTGGCCCGAAGCGGCGGATCGCCTCGCTCCGGTGGCGGTGCCGGGTGCACTGGCGGTCGCGCGTTATCGCGACGTCGTGCACCGCGCGTGGTCGCGCGGCCGCGCGGTGCTGCTGGGCGACGCCGCGCACGCGATGAGCCCGCAGCTGGGGCAGGGCGTGAACATGGCGCTGCTCGACGCGCGCGCGTTGCGCGACGCGCTGCGTGCGGAAACCGCCGTGCCCGCCGCGTTCGCGCGCTACGAGCGCGAGCGCCGCGCGCATGTCGGCATCTACCACTTCTGGAGCCGCTGGCTGACGCCGCTGTTCCAGTCCGACCACGACCGCGTCGCCTGGTGCCGCGACCGCGTGTTCCATCCGCTGTCACGGCTGCCGGGCAGCCGGGGTCAGTCCCTGCGCGTGCTCACCGGCACGCGGCGCGGCTGGTTCGGCACGATGGCACTGCCCGTCGGGCTGGCGGATGCGCTGGCAATGGCAGCACGGGTCCGCCGATCGACGGCGCCGGGCGGTGACCGTGGTTCCTCAAGCCATTGTGCCGGCGACGGTCGCGAGGATGAAGAACCCGGCGACGCCAGTGACCAGTACCGACCATTCGCGGGCATTGAACGACGCGAACGAGGTCGTGAAAGGTGACCAGCGCGATCGCCGCCTGCGCGCATTCAGGTAGCCGGCGATATTCGGCACGACCGCGCCGCATATCAGGGCCAGAACCATCAGGATGATCTGTACGCTCATAGCTGCACCACGTTGCCGAACGACGCGCAGTTGGTGATGCCGGTCACCGTCTCGGCGATCGAGTTGTCCCTGGCGATGGTCGATGTGTTCGAGCAGTGGATGCCGGTGTCGGTCTGGCCGACGTTGCCGTAGATGTAGTTGTCGGCGACCAGCCCGTAATTGTTCTGCACCGCGATGCCGTGGGCGAGGCCGGTCGGGCTCGTGACGCCCGAAACGCGGTTGTCCACGATCGAGCCGGGCGAGGTCATCGAGATGCCGATGGCCGTGCTGCCGCCGCTGGCGGACACACCGAAGATCGAGTTGTCGGCGATATGGCTGAACCCGGAGACGTGCATCCCGTAAGCCGTGGAAATGATGGTGCTGCCGCCGGTGTCGACGAACTGGTTGCGCTGGATGGTGACGCCGTCGCTGCTCGAGTAGAGGCCGGCGAAGGTGCTGCCGTCGAAACGGTTGTCCTCCACCACATGTCCGCCGCCGCCGCCGAGGACGACCGCGTAGAAGAAGCCGCGGACGTTGCACCCGCGGATCGTGGTGTTGAGCACCAGGTTGGCGTTGATGCCCCACGCGCCGGTGGCGGTGCCGCCGGCGAGACCGCCTATCTTGAACCCGTTGCAGTCGATCGTGACGTTGTTGGCCTCGACGCGGATCGCCTCGCCAGTCGTGATGGCCGTCGAGAGGTCGCTCTTGAGGCACCAGACGCCCTGGGTGTCGATGACGGCCGGCAGCGAGGCGATGGTGCCGGCGCAGTTGTCGTAGCTTTCGGCCGCGCTGGCCGGCGTGGTCGCGAGGCACAGTGTGCAGATCACGGCGAGGAGGGCGATGCGCATCGGGGGGACTCCGGGGCGAGGGCACCGGGAGCATAGCGCCGTGCCTGACGGGCCGCGCGGCGGGTTCGTATAAGCTGCCTCCATGTGCTACTCCGCCCGCATCCAGGCCGACTACGCCAAATACCGCCGCCAGTACGGCGCCGACATCGACATCGACGAATTCACGCGCCTGTACTTCCAGCGGCTGCGCGAGCCGAAGGCGGTGAAGACGCCGCGCGAGCTCGACCTCGCGTTCCTGCGCGGCAGCAGCGACGCCGAGAAGGCGATCGCCGAGGCGATCACCGCGGCCGACAGGGTCGCGATCGCGGCGATGCAGCAGCAGCTCGCCGCGCAGGTGGAACGCCTCGCGAAGGCCGAAGCCGCGCTCGCCGCCGGCAAGGTCACGAAGAAGGCGACCGAGGACCACCGCATCGCCACCGACAAGATCGCGCAGCTGAAGGCGCGCCTGGTCGACCTGCGCCGCGCGACGCCGGCGGCGGAAGGCGCGCGCATCTACCCCGGCACCTACGCGCCGGTGCTGACGTGGCACAGCGGCCGCCGCGTGCTGAAGCCGATGCGCTACCAGTGCCGGCCGGAAGGCAAGCCCGCGCTGTACGACCGCAGGTATCCGGGCACCTACAACGCCCGCCGCGACAACCTCGAGGGCTTCTGGCGCGGGCTGTTCGGGTTCCGCCACGGCGTGGTCGTCGCCGACGCCTTCTACGAGCACGTCGAGCAGGACGGGAAGAACGTGATCCTCGAATTCCGGCCCGACACCGGCGAACCGCTGCTCGCCGCGTGCCTGTGGAGCGAATGGGGTCACGGCGCAGACCGTCTGCTGTCGTTCGCCGCGATCACCGACGCGCCGCCGCCGGAAGTCGCCGCCGCGGGCCACGATCGCTGCATCATCCCGATCCGGCCGGAAAACCTCGACGCGTGGCTGCAGCCCGATCCCGCCGACCTCGCGGCGAGCTACGCGATCCTCGACGACCGCGCGCGGCCGTACTACGAACACCGCCTCGCGGCATGACCGGAGAACCCCGATGCGCCGACTGATCGCTTCCACTTTCGTGACGCTCGACGGCGTGATGCAGGCGCCCGGCGGCCCCGACGAAGACCCCACCGGCGGTTTCGCGCACGGCGGATGGATGTTCCCGTATTTCGACGAGGCGATGGACTTCGACGCGGCGGGCTTCGACGGCGCCGGCCGCGAACTGCTGCTGGGTCGCCGCACGTACGAGATCTTCGCGGCGTACTGGCCGTACCAGTCGGCCGACGACCCGACGGCGACCACGCTCAACGCGGCGCACAAGTACGTCGCCTCGCGCACGCTGTCGTCGCTCGACTGGGGGCCGTCCTCGCTGCTGCGCGGCGAAGCGGCCGACGCCGTCTCCGCGCTGAAGGCCACACCGGGCCCGGAGCTGCAGATCATCGGCAGCGGCGACCTGATCCAGTCGCTGCAGGCCGCGGCGCTGATCGACGAATACCACGTGTGGACGTTCCCGCTCGTGCTCGGCGGCGGCAAGCGCCTGTTCGAAGCCGGCGCGCGCCCGTCGGCGCTGCGGCTGACCGCGACGAAGACGTCCGCCACCGGCGTGGTGATGAGCACCTACGTGCCCGACGGCGACGTGCGCACCGGCACGTTCGAGACGCTGCCGCCGAGCGACGCGGAACGGGCGCGGCGGCGGGCGATGGCGGCGGGGAACTGGTAGGCGCGTCGCGGCGCGCGTCTCACGCGATGCACACCGGCGCCTTACGATCGGCCGGATGTCGCGCCCGCTCTCGCCATTCGTCCGCCATCTCGGCGAAGCCAAGCACCGCACGCGCCAGCTGCGGCTGAGCGTCGAGCGCGTGCACGACGCGGCGCTCGCCGCGGCCGGAACGACGGGCGATGACGCCGCACTGCATCGTGCGATCGCCGACATGCGCGCGCAGCTCGCGCTGCTCGAAGCGCTGGCGACACGCTGGCAGGCCGAACGGCACGAACCTCCGGAGCCGTCGCGCCGCAGCGCGGCCGTGCGCGACGAGATCGCCGCCTGGCTGGCTCGTGATCCGGGCCCGCGCTGACGTCTTCACGCGCCGTGCGCGAAAGTAGCCGCCCGCCGGGTTTCGCCGGCGCCCCGAGCGGCGCTACGCTCCGGGTTCCGCTTCGCCGCGCCCGCTTCCGGAGATCGCCGATGACCTCGCCCGTCCGCCCGCTGCTGCTCGCCCTCGCGATCGCCTCGTCCACCGCCTGCGCCGACCCGGCGTCGCGCGCCGGAGACGCATCCGACGCCGCGCCCGAGGCCCCGGCCGCCGTCGCCGACCCCGCGGCCTCCGCCGGTGACGCGGCGATGGTGGCCCCCGACACGCACGCATTCGCGAGCACCGCGTTCCATGCGTTCGCATCGCCGTGGGCGATGACGTTCCTGCCCGACGGCCGCCTGCTGGTCACCGAGAAGGCCGGCACGCTGCGGCTGTTCGATCCGGCGACGAAGACCGTCGGCGAGATCACCGGCGTGCCGGAGGTGGTGAACCGCGGGCAGGGCGGATTCGGCGATGTCGTGCTGCATCCGGAGTACGCGACCAACGCGATGGTCTACCTCAGCTATGTCGAGGCGGGCGACGGCGTCACCGGCGCCGCGGTCGCGCGGGCGAAGCTCGCGCTCGACGACGAGGGCGGCGGTACGCTGCAGGACCTGCAGGTCGTCTGGCGCCAGCAGCCGAAGGTCGACGGCAACGGGCACTTCGGGCACCGCATCGCCTTCGGGCCGGACGGCCTGATGTACGTGAGTTCCAGCGAGCGCCAGCACTTCGATCCGGCGCAGGACATGGGCGGCAACCTCGGCAAGATCGTCCGGCTGAACGACGACGGCACGCCCGCGGCGGGCAATCCGTTCGCCGACCAGGGCGGCGTCGCGGCGGAGGTATGGACGCTCGGCCACCGCAACATCCTCGGCATGGATTTCGACGCGCAGGGCCAGCTGTGGGCGCACGAGATGGGCCCGGCCGGCGGCGACGAGTTCAATCGCATCGTCGAAGGCAGGAACTACGGCTATCCGATCGTCTCCGACGGCGACCACTACGACGGCAAGGACATCCCCGACCACGCGACGCGCCCGGAATTCGAGAAGCCGCTGGTGACGTGGACGCCGGTGATCGCGCCGGCGGGCCTGGTGATCTACGACGGCGCGCTGTTCCCGGCCTGGCAGGGCGATGCGTTCATCGGCGGGCTCGCGTCGCAGGCGCTGGTGCGCGTCGCGATCGACGGCACGTCGGCGCGCGAGGCGCAGCGCTTCGACATGGACGCGCGCATCCGCGAAGTGGAGCAGGGGCCCGACGGCGCGCTGTGGGTGCTGGAGGACGGCCCCGAGGGGCGTCTGCTGAAGCTGACGCCGTCGCCGCTGTGACGGCGGCCGAGCTGGAGCTGCGCAACCGGGTCACCGTCGAAGGCGACGGGCCGGCGACGCTGCTGTTCGCGCACGGCTTCGGCTGCGACCAGTCGATGTGGCGCTTCCTGCGCCCGCATTACGCCGGCCGCTTCCGCACGATCGCCTACGACCTGACCGGCAGCGGCGGTTCCGCGCTGGCGGCGTACGACCGCGAGCGCTACGGCACGCTGCAGGGCCACGCCGACGACATGGTGGCGATCGCGCGCGAGTTCGGGCGCGGGCCGGTGGTGGTGGTGGGGCATTCGGTGAGCGCGATGATCGGCGCGCTCGCCGGCATCGCCGCGCCGGAGCTGTTCGCCGCGCACGCGATGATCGGCCCGTCGCCGTGCTACATCGACGACCCCGCCACCGGCTACGTCGGCGGCTTCGGCCGCGCCGACATCGAATCGCTGCTGGAGACGCTGGAAGGCAACTACCTCGGCTGGTCGAGCACGATGGCGCCGGCGATCATGGGCGCGCCGGACCGCCCGGAGCTCGGCGCCGAGCTCACCAACAGCTTCTGCCGTACCGACCCCGACATCGCCGCGCATTTCGCCCGCGTGACGTTCCTGTCCGACAACCGCGCCGACCTGCCGAAGCTCACCGCGCCGACGCTGGTGGTGCAGTGCGACGACGACCTGATCGCGCCCACCTGCGTCGGCGACTACCTGGTGCGCACGCTGCCGGACGCGACGCTGGCGCTGATCGACAACGTCGGCCACTGCCCGCACATGAGCGCGCCCTGCGCCTGCGTCGACGCGATCGACGCCTTCCTCGCCGCCCGCCTGCCGGACCGTGCCGCCGGTTGACGACTCGCTGCCGGACGCCGACCGCCTGTGGGAGCAGGCGGCCTGCGGCCTGCTGCTGACCGACGCGAACGGGCTGGTGCTGCGCGCCAACGCGACGTTCTGCGGCTGGATCGGCGTCGAGGCCGACGCGCTCCTCGGCCAGCGGCGCCTGCAGGACCTGATGACGGTCGGCGCGCGCATCTTCCACCAGACGCACTGGGCGCCGCTGCTGCAGCTGCAGGGGTCGGTGGCGGAGGTGAAGCTCGATCTCGCCGGCCCCGGCGGCAAGCCGTTGCCCGTCGTCATGAACGCGCGGCGCTACGGGCACGCGGGCCGCATGCTGCACGACATCGCGCTGTTCGTCGCCAGCGACCGGCATGCCTACGAACGCGAGCTGCTGGCGGCGCGTCGGCGCGCCGAGACGCTGGCGGTCGAGCAGCGCGAAGCGCGCGAGGCGCTGCTGCTGGCCGAAGCGCGGTTCCGGCTGGCGCTGGATGCGGGCGATCTGCACTACTACGAAGCCGACCCGCACACCGGGGAACGTTTCCTCGGCGACGACTTCGCCACGCTGCTCGGGCTGCCGCCGCAACCGATCACCACGCAGCGCTACCACGCGGCGATCGTCGCGGACGACGCGGCCGCCGCGATCGCGGCGTTCGAGGGCCTGCGCCGCGATCCGTCGCGCGGCTTCCGGGTGGTCTATCGCCTGCGCGGCGAGGACGGCCGCACCCGCGTCGTGCAGTCGATCGCGCGGGCGGTGCATGACGCCGCCGGCGGCGTCGAGCGCATCGTCGGCATCGCCCAGGACATCACCGAACTCGCCGCGCGCCGCGACGCGGCCGAGGACCGCGCGCTGCTGGCCGAGCAGCTGGTCGGCATCGTCAGCCACGACCTGCGCACGCCGCTGTCGACGATCGCGATGGGCAGCGAGGCGCTGCTGCTGCTCGGCAGCGCCGATGCCCGTGTCGGCGAGGTCGCCTCGCGCATCCGCCGCTCGGCGGCGCGGGCGCGGCGGCTCGCCGACGATCTGCTCGACTTCACCCGCGCGCGGCTCGGCCGCGGTGTCGACGTGCGCCCCGCGCCGATCGATCTGCACCGCGTCGTCGCCGAACAGCTGGACGACCTGCGCAGCGCGCATCCGGGCCGCGCGATCGAACACGAGGCGCAGGGCACGGGAACGGCCGTCGCCGATGCGAACCGGCTCGCGCAGCTGCTGGGCAACCTGGTCGGCAACGCGCTCGCCTACGGCGACGGCGTTTCGCCGGTGACCGTGCATTCGCGGGTGGACGCCGACGGCTGGGCGCTGGCGGTGCACAACCACGGTGAGCCGATCGACCCCGCGACGCTGCCGAAGCTGTTCCTGCCGATGGTGCGGGGCGACGACCGCACCGGCTCGAGCAGCGTCGGCCTCGGGCTTTACATCGTCGACCGCATCGTCGCCGCGCATGGCGGGTCGATCGGCGTCACCTCCGAAACGCACGGGGGCACGACCTTCACGGCGTCGTTCCCGGCCCCGGCCACCGCGGGCGCGTCACCCGGCGAGCGCTAACATCGTCGGCCAGTACGGTGACCGGAGCGACGCGATGACCCGTTTCCAGCAGGCAGCCACCCCGCGCGGCCTCATGGCGGCCGCGGTCTTCGCGGTCGTGATCGTCGCGACGCTGGCCGGCTGCCGCGACCAGTCGCTCGACACACCGACGCTGCGCCTGTCGGTCACCGGGTCGACGCTCGCGATCCGCGTCGAGAACCGCACGGCGGCCGCGCTGCAGGTTCCCGCCAACTTCCTCGACCGCTCGCGCAAGCACGAACTCGCGCTCGCGGTCGCTTCCGAACGCGGCGTGCCGGTCGCGATGTGCCGCGAGGTCGCCTATGTCGATGGCGCCGACCTGCGGACGGTCGCTCCGGGCACGGCCGGCACGGTGGAACTCGACGCCGCGACCGTGATGCAGACCCACTGCCTCGAGCCGGGCCGCACGTATCGCGTGCAGGCGGTCCTGGTGGGCGGCGCGCAGGCGGGCGTCAGCGCCGACGTGCGCTCCAATCCGGTGATGCTGACGATGAACGCGCCGCCGTAGCGGCGCCGGTTCAGCCGAGGGCTTCGAGTCGCCGCAGCGCTTCGCGCTTGCCGAGGCCGCGCAGCGCCGCGAGCGCCGCGCGCTGTTTCGCGCCCGGCGTGGTCTTGCCGGCTTCCCAGTGATAGATCGACTGGCCGCTGACGCCGGCGAGCCGGCCGAAATCGGCGGCCGACAGGCCGGTGCGGGCGCGCAGCGATTTCAGTCCTTTGGCGGAGAAGCGGGTGGGCGCGTCGCCGGCTTCGGCCGGAGCCGCGGCCGGTGCCCGGCGCGCCGTGCGCAATTGCCGCTGCAGGTCGGCGACTTCCCGCTTGAGGGCGGCGACATCGCGTCGTGCCGTCGCCGAGGCCTTGCGCAGCGGCTCGATCGCGGCCTTCGCCTCCTTGCGTGCCAGCCGGGTGATTTCCTGTTTCAGCACCGTACCGATGTTCGCCAAAGACCCGCCTCCTGCCGTTCGAGAGGCCCCCAGTGTAGCCACGTCGGCGTGACGGGGTCGGTCCGGGCAGGGCGGACGCCGCCGCCGGAAGGACTTTCCTTACTTCAGATCGACCACGGACTCGAACCCGCCGTAGATCATCCGCATGCCGTCGAACGGCATCGGCGTCAGTTTCGGATCCATCCGCGGATCGTCCATCATCTTCGCCATCCCGGCATCGCGCGTGGCCTTGTCGGGCCATTCCACCCACGAGAACGCCACCGTCTCGTCGTCCTTCGCCTTCACCGCGCCGAAGAAGTCGGTGATCTTGCCGCGCGGCACGTCGTCGCCCCAGCCTTCCACGACGCGCGTCGCGCCGTGCTCGAGGAACAGCGCGTCGAATTTCGTCGCGTGGTCGATGAACGCCTGCCGGTTGGCGGTGGGTACCGCGATCACGAAACCGTCGATGTAGGCCATGTCGATGCTCCTCGGGGGTGGGTGATTGAATCCGGATCGGCCGTACCCGGGAACGGGCGGCCCGCGCGCGTCAGGCCACCCGGGGGTCTTCACGCCGCGACGCCGGCGATCACGGCGGGCGCGGTACTCTGCTCCGGTCCGCAGGAGGAGCCGAGATGACGCCACCCACTCCGATCGGTACACCCGGCACGCCGTGGGGTCCCGCCGAACGCGCCCGGTGGCGCGCCGCGCAGACGGTCCAGCGCCGCCTCGCCGACGACGTGCTGCCGATCGTCGACCAGCTGCGCGCGCGCTTCGACGTCGTCGAATACGGGCGGCTCGATTGTGGCGTCGACGGCAGCTACCCGCTGCTCGCGCTGCGCAACCGAGGGTGGGACGACACGCTGCCGGTGGCGCTGGTCACCGGCGGCGTGCACGGCTACGAGACCTCCGGCGTGCACGGCGCGCTGCGGTTCGTCGCCGACCATGGCGAGGACTACGCCGGGCGCATCAACCTGCTGGTCGCCCCCTGCGTCAGCCCGTGGGCCTACGAACGCATCCACCGCTGGAACGCCGACGCGAACGACCCGAACCGCAATTTCCGCGCCGGCAGCGGCGTACCGGAATCGGAGGCCGTGCTGGCGCTGATCGCGCCGTACCGTGGCCGCTTCGCGCTGCACGTCGATCTGCACGAAACCACCGACAGCGACGAGAGCGAGTTCCGGCCGGCGCTCGCGGCACGCGACGGCAAGCCGTTCGAGCCGGGCGGCATTCCCGACGGCTTCTACCTCGTCGACGACACGCACAACCCGCAGCCGGCGTTCCAGCAGGCGATCCTGCGCGCGGTCGAGCAGGTGACGCACATCGCGCCGGCCGACGCCGCCGGCGAGATCATCGGTTCGCCGGTGGTCGCGCCGGGCGTCATCGAATACCCGCTGGTGCCGCTCGGGCTGTGCGCGGGCATCACCGGCGCGAAGTACACGACCACCACCGAGGTGTACCCGGACAGCCCGCGGGCGACGCCGGCGCAATGCGTCGCGGCGCAGGTCGCGGCCGTGCGGGCCGCGCTGGATTTCGCGCTCTCTTCGTGACCACGCGGCGCTAACGGGCGTCCGGCTTAGCATCGACGGTCCGCACGTACCGGAGCCCGCCGATGGCCCTCGCGAAGCCGATCACCCCGCATCTGTGGTTCGACACGCAGGCGCGCGAAGCGGCGGAGTTCTACGTGTCCGTGTTCCCGGATTCGCGCATCGATTCGTCGACGGTGCTGCACGACACGCCGTCGGGCGACTGCGAGATGCTCTCGTTCACGCTCGCCGGCCACCCGTTCATGGCGATCAGCGCCGGGCCGGTGTTCACCTTCAATCCGTCGATCTCGTTCTTCGTGAACTTCGATCCGTCGCGCGACCCGCAGGCGCGCGAGCGGCTCGACATCGCGTGGGCCAAGTTGGCCGAGGGCGGCAAGGTGCTGATGGAGCTGGGCGAATACCCGTTCTCGAAACGCTACGGCTGGGTGCAGGACCGTTTCGGCCTGTCGTGGCAGCTGATCCTGACCGACCCCGACGGCGAGGATCGCCCGCCGATCATGCCGGCCTTGCTGTTCACCGGCGAGGCGTACGGCAAGGCGGAGGCCGCCGGCGCGTACTGGCGGAACGTGTTCGAGGACTCGCGCGCCGGGCAGCTCGTCCGCTACGGCGAGGGCGCCGCGCACGATCGCGCCGACGCGGTGATGTTCTCGGATTTCCGCCTCGGCCCGAACTGGTTCGTGGCGATGGACAGCGGCTACCAGCACGGCTTCGGCTTCAACGAGGCCGTCTCCTTCATCGTGCACTGCCGCGACCAGGTCGAGATCGACCGGTACTGGGCGAAGCTCTCGGCCGTGCCGGAGGCCGAGCAGTGCGGGTGGTGCAAGGACCGCTTCGGCGTGTCGTGGCAGATCTCGCCGCTCGCGCTCGACGAGGTGATGACGTCGGGCGACCGCGCGACGATCGATCGCGTCACGCAGGCCTTCCTGCCGATGAAGAAACTGGATGTCGCCGCCATCGAACGGGCCGCGAACGACTGACCACCGAGGAGACGTGCCATGGCGAACCCGCCGCGCCCGACCGCCCGTGAATTCGATCCGCGCGTGCTGCAGCTGTTCGACCGTTACGTGCACGGCGACATCGACCGGCGCGGGTTCCTCGCCGGGGCCGGCCGGCTCGCGATCGGCGCCGCCGCCGCGGCCGGGCTGCTCGCCGCGCTGACGCCGAAGTTCGCCGAAGCGCAGCAGATCCGCCCGGATGACCCGCGGCTGCGCACCGACCGGATCGAGTTCGATTCACCCGAAGGCTACGGCCGCGCGCGCGGGTATCTCGCGCGGCCGGTCGGCGACGCGCCGTTGCCGGCGGTGCTCGTCGTGCACGAGAACCGCGGGCTGAACCCGCACATCGAGGACGTGACGCGGCGCTTCGCGCTGGCGGGCTTCGTCGCGTTCGCGCCGGACGCGCTGTTCCCGCTCGGCGGGTATCCGGGCGACGAGGACGCGGCGCGCGCCGCGTTCCAGAAGCTCGACCTCGACCGGTCGCGGCAGGATTTCCTGGCCGCGGCGCGGTGGCTGCAGGAAAGCCCGTCCGGAAACGGCCAGCTGGGCGCGGTCGGGTTCTGCTGGGGCGGGGCGATGGTGAACTGGCTCGCGACGCGATTGCCGACGCTCGCGGCCGCGGCACCGTTCTACGGCAGCGCGCCGCCCCTCGAGGACGTGCCGGGCATCCGGGCCGAGATGCTGCATGTGCTGGCGGAGAACGACGAACGGGTCAACGCCGGCTGGCCGGCGTACGAAGCGGCGCTGCAGGCGGCCGGCGTGCGTTACGCGCTTTTCCGGCCGGCCGACACGCAGCATGGCTTCCACAACGACACCACGCCGCGCTACGACGCCGACGCCGCGGCGGAGGCGTGGACGCGCACGCTGGAACTGTTCGAGCGCACGCTGGCCGCGGACGACGCGGCGGCATGACGGGTCGCGCGGCGGGGCGTGCGTGCGACCGGAGCGGCGCGCGCCGGCGCGACGGCGTCGCCGCGCTGATGCTCGCGCTCGCGGTCGCCGGCTGCGCGAGCACGCCGGTGGCGACCGGCCCGACGGCCGACCAGGTGCGCGCCGACCTCGCGCGGCGCATCCCGGCGCGCGTCCCTGATCGCGCCGGCTGGTCGGCCGACATCCAGGCCGCGCTGGCCGTGCAACGGCTCGACCCGATGCCGGAGAACCTGTGCGCGGTACTGGCGGTGATCGAGCAGGAGACCGGCTACGTCGCCGATCCCGTCGTGCCCGGCCTGGCGGCGATCTCGCGACGCGAGCTGGAGCGCCGCGCGGACGCGCTGCACGTGCCGCGCTTCGTGCTCGACGGCGCCTTGAAACTGCCGTCGTCCGACGGGCGCAGCTACGCCGGGCGGCTGGCGCAGGTGCGCACCGAGCGCGAACTCAGCGAGCTCTACGAGGACATGGCCGGCCGCGTGCCGCTCGGCCGGCAGCTGCTCGCGGGCTGGAACCCGGTGCAGACCGGCGGGCCGATGCAGGTGTCGATCCCGTTCGCCGAGGACCATGCCGACGGGTATCCGTATCCGCTCGCCGGCTCGATCCGGCGCGAGGTGTTCACGCGGCGCGGGGGCCTGTATTTCGGCATCGCGCACCTGCTCGGCTACACCACGCCGTACACCCGCAAGATCCACCGCTTCGCCGACTACAACGCCGGCTGGTACGCGAGCCGCAACGCGGCCTTCCAGAACGCGGTGGCGATCGCCTCGGGCCGCACGCTGGCGCTCGACGGCGACCTGCTGCTGCCGGGGCTGCTGGCGCGGGCCGGCGAGACGGAGCGCGCCGTGCGCGCGCTCGGGCCGCAGCTCGGCATGGACGACGACGCGATCCGTCGCGCGCTGGCGAAGGGCGACCGGCTCCAGTTCAACGACGAGCCGCTGTTCGCGAAGGTGTTCGCGCTGGCCGAGGCGAAGGCGCGCCGGCCGCTGCCGCGGGAAATGCTGCCGGGAATCCGGCTGGAGAGCCCGAAGATCACCCGCGAACTGACCACCGCGTGGTTCGCGACCCGGGTGGACGCGCGGTATCGGGATTGTCTGGGGCGTTAGGCACGAAGCCAGGCCGACCGCGATGCGGCGGGCCTGGCTCCGGGGTCGGGTCGATCAGCGGATCGACTTGAGACGGGCGGCGCGACGACGCGCGCGGGCTTTCTTCTTCATGGCGGTGGCCTGGCGGGGAAAAGGGCGCGGAGTGTCCCACGTCCGGCCGACCGGGGCTACTCCGACCCCGGCTTCCAGCGGGCGGTGTTCACTTCGTTTCGAGGTTGTCGTAGCCGGTGCAGGTCGAATAGCCGACGTCGAAGCCCGTCATCCGGTTGTTCGTGACGAGCTGCCGGTCGCTGGTGCAGTAGACGCCGGTGCTGCCCGCGGCGCCGTCAGCGAACAGGTGGTTGCCGTGGACATGGATCGGGCCGACGTCGAGATTGGCGACGCCGAACGACACGCCGTCGCCGGCCGGTACGAGGCCGCGGATCCGGTTCCCGGAAATGACCGCTTCGTTCAGCTGGAAGGTCCGGATCCCGGCCGCGTGGGTGTAGTCGACGGATATCGGCGCCACGCCGTCGATCGTGTTGTCGATCACGTCGACCGTTCCGCTGACTTCGATCCCGCTGGCCATGTACGTCGCGTCCGCCCCGCTGTCGAGGACCTGGTTGCGACGGATCATCGCGGTGGTCGATTCCGCCACGATCCCGGAGAGGCGGTTGCCTTCGACCCGGTTGTCCTCGATCACGTGCCCGCCGCCGCCGTCGATGTGGATGCCGGTCTGGAACCCGCGCACATTGCAGTGGCGCACGACGGTGTTGAGGCGGCCCAGTGACGCGATGCCGGTGGCCTGGGTGGTCGGACCGGCCTGGAGACCGCCGATCTTGAAGCCGTTGCAGTCGATCGTGACGTTGTTGGCGTTCACGACGATCACGGCGCCGCTGGCCTGCGGGGAAGCCAGGTCACTCGTGAGGCACCACGTTCCCTGCGAGGAGAGCACCGCGGGCAGCGACGTGATGACGCCGGTGCAGCTGTCGTAGCTGCCGGCGGCGCGGGCGGTGCCCGCCGAGGCGGCGGCGACGACGGTGGCGAAAGCCAGGACATGGATCAGGCGCATGCAGGGTGGCTCCTTCGGGGACGAGGTCGACGGGTCGGCGACGGCGCAGCCTACCGGTACCGTTTTCACGCCGGCAACCGCCCGCCCGGGCAGCCACGGCCGGCAGGGCGGTGCCTATACTGGCGCCCCGCCTCCCGACCTTCACGGAATCGTCATGTCCGGACTCATGCTCGTCCTCGCCGCTGCCGGTGCCGTCGTACTCGCCGTCGCCACCATGCTTTTCTTCTGGGTCCTCGGCCTGCGCCGGGTCGTGCCGGTGAACGAGGTCCACATCGTCCAGACGCGCAAGAACACCGTGTCGTACGGCAAGGGCTTCGACAGCAACACCTACTACGAATGGCCGTCGCGCATTCCGATGATCGGCCTGATGCGCGTGACGCTGCCGGTGTCGAACTTCGCGATCGACCTGCCGGATTACGCGGCGTACGACAAGGAGCGCGTGCCGTTCCTGGTGCACGTGATGGCGTTCTTCCGGATCAGCGATTCGAACACGGCCGCGCAGCGCGTCGCGTCGTTCGCCGAACTGCAGGAGCAGCTGACGGCGATCGTGCAGGGCTCGGTGCGCACCGTGCTCGCGGGGCACGAGATCGACCAGATCATGCTCGACCGCAGCCGCTTCGGCGAAGCCTTCACCAAGGAAGTGCAGCCGCAGCTCGGCAGCTGGGGCGTGGAGGCGATCAAGAACATCG
>CBIHMN010000004.1:0-23151 GCA_966211005.1 uncultured Arenimonas sp. | reverse complement strand
GTGATGAACGACGGCGGCGGCTTCATCGAACTGCAGGGCACGGCCGAAGGCCACGCGTTCCGTCGCGACGAACTCGACGCGATGCTGGCGCTGGCCGGCAAGGGCTGCGGCGAGCTGATCGCGATGCAGCGGACCGTTCTTTCAGGCTGAAGCTTTCTCGACGCGGAAAACGATGAAGACGGTCGAGCGCAGGATGGTTCTGGCGACATCCAACCCCGGCAAGCTCGCCGAGTTGCGGCCGCTGCTGGCGGACGCGGGTTTCGACCTCGTCGCCCAGTCCGACCTCGGCATCGTCGATGCCGTCGAGGATGGCCGCACCTTCGTCGAGAACGCGCTGATCAAGGCGCGGCACGCCTGCGCGGCGAGCGGGCTGCCGGCGATCGCCGACGATTCCGGGCTCGTGGTTCCGGTGCTCGGTGGCGCGCCGGGCCTGCGCAGCGCCCGCTACGCCGGCGCGCACGGCGATTCGGCGGCGAACATCCGCAAGCTCCTCGACGCGCTCGGCCCGATCCGCGGCGACGCGCGCGCGGCGTATTTCCACTGCGCGATCGTGCTGCTGCGCCATGCCGACGACCCGCAGCCGCTGATCGCCGAAGGCAGCTGGCATGGCCGCGTGCTCGACGCGCCGCGGGGCGCCGGCGGCTTCGGCTACGACCCGGTGTTCCTCGACCCGGCGAGCGGACTCACGGCCGCGGAACTGCCGGCCGCCCGGAAGAACCGCACCAGCCACCGCGGCCGGGCGATCGTGGCGCTGCGCGCGCGACTCGGCGATGTCTGACGCTCCACCCCTCGCCGAGGGCGCGACGACGCTGGTGCCGCCGCCGCTGGCGCTGTACGTGCACATCCCGTGGTGCGTGAAGAAGTGCCCGTACTGCGACTTCAATTCGCATGGGCTCGCCGGCGCGCTGCCGGTCGACGCGTATGTCGCGGCGCTCGTCGCCGACCTGGAGCAGGACCTGCCGCTCGCCTGGGGCCGCACGGTGCACAGCGTGTTCTTCGGCGGCGGCACGCCGAGCCTGTTTCCGCCCGAAGCGATCGGCGCGATCCTCGATGCGTGCAGCGCGCGCCTGCGCTTCGCACCGGGCGCCGAGATCACGCTGGAATGCAATCCCGGGACCGCCGAGCACGGCCGTTTCGAAGGCTATCGCGCCGCCGGCGTGAACCGCGTCAGCTTCGGCATCCAGAGCTTCGACGACGGCTGCCTGCGCCGGCTGGGCCGCATCCACGACAGCCGCGAAGCCGAGGCCGCCGTGAAGCTCGCGCAGGACGCCGGCCTCGACAACCTCAACCTCGACCTCATGTACGCGCTGCCCGGCCAGGACATGGCGATGGCGCTGCACGACGTGGAACGCGCGATCGCGCTCGCGCCGGCGCACCTGTCGCACTACCAGCTGACGATGGAGCCGAACACCGCGTTCTTCGCGCGCCCACCGGCGGGCCTGCCCGACGAGGACACCGCGTGGGACATCCAGGAGGCGTGCATCGACGCGATGGCCGCGGCGGGCTACGCACAGTACGAAGTGTCGGCCTACGCGCGCCCGGGTCGCCAGTGCGCGCACAACCTCAACTACTGGCGTTTCGGCGACTATCTGGGCATCGGCGCCGGCGCGCACGGCAAGCTCAGCCTCGGCGCGACCGGCGAGATCCGCCGCCGCTGGAAGCCGAAGAACCCGCGCGACTACCTGGCGCACGCCGGCACGCCGGCGGGCATCGGCGGCGACGACCCGATCGCGCCCGACCAGCGCCCGTTCGACTACATGCTCAACGCGCTGCGGCTGGTCGAAGGCTTCCGGCTCGCCGACTTCGAAGCGCGTACCGGCCTGTCGCGTGCCGTGATCGCCCCGCAGCTCGCGGAAGGCGTGGCGCGGGGTTGGCTCGCGATCGACGGCCAGCACGTCGCGCCGACGGAACCCGGGCGGCGATTCACGAACGACGTGATCGCGCTGTTCCTGGCGTAGTCGCGTACAATCGCCGCGCCCCAGGTGCACGGGAAGCCGGTCGAATTCCGGCGCTGCCCCCGCAACGGTAGGCCAGCAGAACCTTCCAGCAAGCCACTGTGCCCCCGGGCATGGGAAGGCGGAAGGCCGGTACGGAACGCATCCGCACCCCTGGCAAGCCCGGAGACCGGCCTCGGGTCATACGGCACGTCGCGGTGGGCGACGGGGCAGCGTCATGGCGCCCCGGCGTCGTCCGTTCCCCGTCCGCCACCACGCGTGTTCCTTCCGCGGGTGAGCGTTACAGGAGAACCAACCATGACAACACTTGACCGGCCTTTCCGGCCCGGAATCCTCGCTTTGCCGCTGCTGGCGCTGTCGGCGGCGGCATCGCCGGCCACCGCGCGCGACCGGAGCGAACCGACGCGGCTGGACGCGGTGCAGGTCACCGCGACCCGCGTCGAAAAGCCGATCGACGAAGCGCTCGCCTCGGTCACGGTGATCGACCGCGTCGACATCGAGGCCAGCCAGGCACCGGACCTGATCGACCTGCTCGGCCGCCAGGCCGGGATCGACGTCGCGCGGACCGGTGGCCCGGGCGGCGGCAGCGCGCTGTTCCTGCGCGGCGGCAATTCGAACCACGTCCTGGTGCTGGTCGACGGCATCCGCGTCGGCTCGGCCGGCCAGGGCGTGTTCGATTTCGCGCACCTGCCGCTGGAGCAGATCGAGCGGATCGAGATCGTGCGCGGCCCGCGCGCGGCGCTGTGGGGATCGGATGCGATCGGCGGCGTCGTGCACGTGTTCACGCGCGACCCGTCGGCGCCGTCGGCCCGCGTGTCGGCCGGCAGCTACGGCCGCCTCGGCGCGAGCGCCGGCACCGGCTTCGGTGATGTCGGCCACGGCTTCGGCTTCACCGCCGGCATCGAGCGCCTGCACGGCTTCTCCGCGACCGGGCCCGCCGCGTTCTCCTACGACCCGGATGACGACGGCTATCGCAACCGCAGCCTGAGCGCGCGCGGCAACACGACGCTCGGCACGCAGCGGCTCGCCTTCACGGCGATCGGCACGCACGGCGACGTCGAATTCGATCGCGGGCGCACCGACGCGCGCAACGTATCCGGCGGCGTCACGCTCGGCGGGCCGCTGGGCGGGCGGTGGAACCACCAGCTCACGGTCGGCCACGCCCGCGAGGATCTCGACTCCGCCGGCGATTATCCGAACGCGTTCCGCAGCCGCCGCACCAGCCTCGACTGGGTCCACGACGTCGCGGTCGGCGCGGACGCCCGGCTGCTCGCCGGCATCAACCTGCAGCGCGAAACCGGCGATTCGAGCGACGCGTTCAGCGGCACGCTGTTCGATGAAGCGCGCGAGAGCCGCGCGGTGTTCGCGGGCTGGGGCGGCCGTTTCGGCGCCCACGTGCTCGACCTGTCCGTGCGCCGCGACGACAGCGACCAGTACGGCGGTGCGACCACCGGCAACGCCGGCTGGGGCTGGAACCTGACCGACGCGCTGCAGTGGCGCCTCTCGTGGGGCGAAGGCTTCCGCGCGCCGAACTTCAACGAGCTGTACTACCCCGACCAGGGTTTCGGTTTCGCGGGCGATCCGGACCTGCGCCCGGAAGCGTCGGCGACGTGGGAAACCGGCCTCGCCTACGACTTCGCGCCCGGCCACCGGCTCGGCCTGTCGGCGTACCGCACGCGCGTGCGCGACCTGATCGCCTTCGCCGCACCCGGCACGAACAACGCGATCAACGTGCAGCGCGCGGAACTCGACGGCGCGGAGGTCGAATACCGCGTCGATCGCGCGCGCTGGACCGCCGGCGGAAACCTGACGTGGCTCGACGCCGTCAACGCGACCACCGGCGAGCCGCTGCTGCGCCGCGCGCGGCGCAAGGCGCATGCCGACGTCGGCTACCGCTTCGACAACGGGCTCGAACTCGGCGTCGACACCGACTACGTCTCGGCGCGCGCGGATTACGGCGCCGACCTCGCTTCGTTCGCGCTCGTGCACGTGCGCGCCGCGTGGGCGTTGTCGCCGTCGTGGCGCATCGAGGCGCGCGTCGAGAACGCCGCGGACCGCGAATACGCACTCGTGCACGGTTACCGGACACCGGGACGCAGCGGCATCGTCAGTCTCGTGTGGAACGGTGGCGAAACTGAACGGGCGACGGGTTTCGCACGCTGATTCGACGCGGGGCCGGCTCTGGTCGCCGGCCCCGCGCTGTGCCTAGAATCCGGGCGGGGAATCCATACGGAGCGGCAGATGCCCGCATCGGCACCAACTCCGCACGCGTCGGCACCGACGCTGGCGTCGAGACCGTTGCCCGAGAGGGTGCGCGGGCTGCTCGGCGGAATTCTCGAATACGCCTCCGACGAACTGGAGCGCACGCTGGTCGCGACGCTCGACGAGTTCGAGCAGCAGCTGTTCCGTCACGCCGAGCAGGCACGCAACAACATGGTGCAGACGCGCTGGCTCGAGGCGCAGCGGCTGGTCAAGCGCACGCGTCCCGACCTGGTGCCGCGCTACCTGATCGCGCTCGAAGCCGGCCTCGCCTGCATCAAGGACGCACCGGGCAGCAAGGACGCCGCCGGCGCGCTTCGCCTCGGCACCAGCGAGATGACGCTCGTCGAGAACCTCGACCTCGACGAAGCCACGGTGCTCGCCGAAATCGGCGGCCGCGCCGAAGTCCGCAACAGCCTGCCGCTCTACCTGCTCGGCCAGCGCTTCGGCGTGCTCGCCGGCAAGCCGGCGTTCGACTCCGAACACCTGCCGATCGGCCCGCAGGCGCTCTGCCGCATCCTGCGCCAGGCCGCCGATTGCCTCGAGCTGAGCGGCGAGCACCGGCAACTGCTGTTCCGCACGTTCGAACGGCACCTGATGCCGTTGTACGGCGCGTTCATCGAGTCGGTGAACACCTATCTCTCGCGCAACGGCGTGCTGCCGAACCTGCACTACGTGCCGGTGCGCGTGCGGCCGGGCAGCGAGCCGGCGACGGTGGACCGGAGCAAGCCGCGTTCGTTCGAGGGCGACAGCCGTACGCGCCGCGAAGAGGCCGAACACGGCGGGAGCCTCGGCCTCGGCGCTACGGAAACGACGCGCCCGGCGCGGCCGCCCGCCACGCCGTCGACGCCGCCGGCCGAACGGTCGTCGCCCCCGGGGCCGAAGGAGACCGGAACCGGCGGCGACGGCGGTGGCGCGCCCGGGGGTGGCGCCGGGCCCGCCGCGCGCGGCAGCGGCGTATCCGCGGCGGCGGTCGCCGCGGCGCGACAGGTGCTCGGCGGCGAGCCGGCGCGCGAACCGCCGCGCGATGCGGCGCGCGACGCCGCCAACGACGCCTTCCAGCAGATGCGGCAACTGCTCGCCGGCCGCCGGCAGCTGCTCGGCAAGCTCGGCGGTGGCAACCGGCTGTCGGGTCCCGGCACCGGCGTGGTGGTCGACACCGGCCAGGTGCAGGAAGTGCTGGGCCATCTGCAGCACAGCGGCAAGGCGACGGTGCTCGTCAACGGCAAGGTGGCGCCGCGCAGCGTCACGCACCTCAAGCACGACCTGCTCGCGCAGCTGCGGCAGATGACGCCCGACGGCCGCGCCCCGGCGCTGTCGGAAGAGGACGGCGACGCGATCGACCTGGTCGGAATGCTGTTCGACCACGTGATGAAGGACGTGCGGCCGAGCAGCCCGGCGGCGATGCTGCTCGCCAAGCTGCAGGTGCCGCTGCTGCGCGTCGCCCTGCAGGACAAGGCGTTCTTCACCCGCCAGCAGCATCCGGCACGGCAGATGCTGAACACGATCGCCGAAACGGGCATCTACTGGCTCGGCGAGGAGGACGCCGACCAGGCGCTGGTCGCCAAGATGCAGTCGGTCGTGGACCGCACCACGCGCGATTTCGACGGCGACCTCGGCCTGTTCAGCGGCCTGCTCGAAGACCTCAGCGCGCACATGCAGACCGTGTCGCGCAAGGCCGAGGTGGCCGAAAAGCGCCATGTCGAGGCGGCACGCGGCAAGGAACGGCTGGCGCTCGCGCGCGAGCACGCCGCCAGCGTCGTCGAGGCGCTGCTGAAGAAGCAGAACCTGCCGCGTTTCACGCACACGCTTCTGAGCCAGGCGTGGACCGACGTGATGGCGCTCACGTCGCTGCGGCACGGTGACGACTCGCCGCAATGGCGGCAGCAGCTCGAAGTCGCCGAGCGGCTGGTGGCCGTCGCGAAGTCGCCGGCGGGTTCGGCGCCGCTCTCGGAGGACGACGCGCTGGCGCTGCGGCAGGAGATCCTGTCGTCGCTCGCGCAGGTGGGCTATCACGAGGACGAGGCGACCGCGATCGCGCAGCGCCTCGTCGAACCCGCCGCCGCCGCCGCCGACGACGACTCCGCCGCCACCCGCACCGAACTGACGATGCGGCTGAAGGCGCGCGCCCGGCTCGGCGAAGACCTGCAGCAGGCCAAGCGCAAGCGGCTGGCGCTGTCGCCCGAGGAACAGGCGCGGCTGGAACAGATCAAGCACCTTCCGTTCGGCACGTGGTTCGAATTCACGCTCAACCAGCAGGGCGAGAAGGTGCGTCGGCGCCTGTCGTGGTTCTCCACCGTCACCGGCCATGTGCTGTTCGTGAACCAGCGCGGCCAGAAGATCGGCGAACACACGCTCGAAGGCCTCGCGCGGGCGATGGTGCAGAACCAGGTGCGGGTGGTCGAGGAAGAGAAAGGCACGCTGATCGACCGCGCATGGCACGCCGTGACGAGCGCGCTGCGGACGTTCGCCGGCGGCCACGGCACGGAGGCCCCGGCACGATGAGCACCGATTTCCGCCGCGCCAGGCGCCGCAAGGTGCACGGCATCGAAGTCACCGACACGATGACCGGCGAGATGGTCGGGTACCTCAGCAATCTGTCGGAAACCGGCATGCTGCTGATCCTCGGCCAGCCGCTGACCAGCGACGCGCTCTACCAGATGCGCTTCACGCTGCCGCGCGACGATGCGGCGACGCGCCCGGTCGAGGTCGGCGCGCACGAACTGTGGTCGGACGAGGCGGCGGCCCCCGGGCAGGTATGGACCGGCTTCCGCTTCATCGACGTCTCGCCCGAGGATGTCGCCTACATCCGTGACTGGGTGGATGCGCCGGGCAGCGACTACGTCTGATCGCCGCGACCGGTGGCGTCGCGCGGCCGGCGCGGTCGTGCTGGCGCTGCTGGTCGCGGGCTGCGACGCCGGGCCCGACGCCCGCATCGAGGAACTGCACGTCTTCGGCGCGACGGCCGAACTGCAGCTGCGCGGAACCGATCCGGCGGTCGCCGACCCGGCGCTGGCCGAGGCGACGGCCGAACTCGCGCGCCTGCATCGCGAATGGCACCCATGGGAAGCCTCCGACCTCACGCGCATCAACGATGCGCTCGCGGTGGGCGATTCGGCCGAGGCGCCGCCGTCGCTGCTCGCGCTGATCGCGCGATCGCGGCCGCTGGCGGCCGAGAGCGGCGGCCTGTTCGATCCGGCCGTCGGCGGACTGGTGGCGGCGTGGGGCTTCCACACGTCGGTGTTCCCGGTGGTGTCGCCGGCGCCCGGGCGCGAACGCATCGACGCGTGGCGGGCGAGCCGGCCGCGGATCGACGACGTCGTCGTCGATGGCGACCGTGTATCGACCCGCAATCGCGCCGTGCAGCTCGACTTCGGCGCGATTTCCGAGGGCATGGCGGCCGAGATCGTCGTCGGCATCCTGCGGCGCCACGGCGTCGAACACGCGCTCGTCAACCTCGGCGGCGACATCGCGGTGATCGGCGATGGCGGCACGCGGCCATGGCGCGTCGCGCTGCGCGATCCGTTCGGCGGCGTGCTCGGCGGCATCTCGCTCGCCGACGGCGAGGCGCTGTTCAGCACCGGCAACTACAACAAGTTCCGGACGTCGCCGAGCGGCACGCGCTGGGCCCATATCCTCGACCCGCGCACGGGTTACCCGGCGCGCGGTACCGCCGCGGTGATCGTCCTGCATCCCGATCCGGCACGGGCCGACGCGGCCGCCACCGCGCTCTACGTCGCCGGCCCCGCCGGCTTCGAGGCGATCGCGCGCCGCATGCGTCTCGGCTGCGCCCTGATGGTCACCGACGAGAACGAGATGATGGTGACCGCGGCGATGGCGGAACGCGTGCAGCTCGACCGCGACCCCGTCCCGCTCGGGGCGCCGATCGACATCGGGCCGGACTGCCGCGGTCCCGGCGGCTAGCCCGGCGGATTCTCCTGCGACGCGCGGAAGCACAGCGTCGCTTCCGGCCGGTGCACCGCGAACCCCTGCGCGTAGTCGACGCTGAGGCCGCGCAGCAGGTCGCGCGCGCGCTCGTCGCCGACCCATTCGGCGACCACCTGCAGCCCGTGCTGGTGGCCGATGTCGGTGACCGCGCGCACGATCGAATAGCTGATCGGGTCGGACTCGATGTTGCGGATGAAGCTGCCGTCGATTTTCAGGAAATCCACCGGCAGGTTCTTGAGATAGCCGAACGACGCCATGCCGGAGCCGAAATCGTCGAGCGAG
Source organism: uncultured Arenimonas sp. (assembly GCA_966211005.1). Lineage (GTDB taxonomy): Bacteria > Pseudomonadota > Gammaproteobacteria > Xanthomonadales > Xanthomonadaceae > Arenimonas. The sequence goes on along the minus strand of CBIHMN010000004.1, from coordinate 14,707 downwards.
AAGCGGCAGCCGGCGCCCCGCAGCCGCTGCATGAACTCGATCGCCCGCGACATGCTGCTGACCGCGGCGGTCTCGGTGATCTCGAAGCAGATGCGGCTGCCGGCGACGCCGTAGTCCTCGAGCCGCTGCAGCACGAAATCGGCGAAGGTCGCGTCCTCGAAGGTCGGCCCCGACAGGTTGATCGCGCACAGCGCCAACGGCTTGCCCGACGGATGCAGCCGGTTGAAGTTCGCCAGCGCCGTGTCGACCACCCAGCGGTCGATCTGCGGCATCAGGCCGAAGCGTTCGGCGGCCGGGATGAACGCGCCGGGCGGCACCATCGCGCCCTGCTCGTCGCGCATCCGGATCAGCAGCTCGACGTGCACGCCGGTGCCGGCATCGCCGTCCCACAGCGGCTGGAGCTGCTGGAAATGCAGCTCGAAACGACCCTCGGCGAGCGCCTCGCGCACCTTGCCGGCCCACTCCATTTCGCTGCGGCGACGCGCGGTTTCGGAGTCGGCGGCCGAGAACAGGTGCACGCGGTTGCGCCCGCGTTCCTTCGCCATGTAGCAGGCGGTGTCGGCCTGCGTCAGCACGGTGCGCAGGCTCAGGCCCGGGCCGCCGAGCGTCACCGCGCCGATGCTCGCGCTGATCGTGTAGTTGCGCTGCTCCCAGCCGAACACGTACCCGTCGATCTCCTGGCGCAGGCGCTCGGCGACGGCGAGCGCCTCCCTGTCCGTCACGTCCGGCAGCAGCACCGCGAACTCGTCGCCGCCGACGCGCGACAGCGTCGCGCCGGCCGGCAGCACGCCCGGGAGCAGCGTCGCGAGATGCGCGAGCAGCTGGTCGCCGGCGTAATGGCCGGATGTGTCGTTGACGAGCTTGAACTGGTCGAGGTCGAGGTACAGCAGCGCACCGGCCGTTGCGCCGGCATCGAGCGCGTCGATCATCGCGTGCAGCTCGCGTTCGAACTCGCGGCGGTTCGGCAGGCCGGTCAGCAGGTCATGGCTCGACTGCCAGTTCAGCTCGTCGCTCAGCACGCGCAGTTCGGTGGTGTCGTTGGCGACCGCCAGCAGGTGCGGGCGGCCGTCGAGGACGATGCGCGCGACCGACAGCGTCGCCCAGAACGCGTCGTTGCCGGCCGAACGCAGCCGCACCGGCTCGCTGGCGATCTCGCCGCCGTCGCGCAGCGTGGCCAGCTGCTCGCGCAGTGCCGGTTCGTCGGCGATGTCGGCCAGCACCGTCTCGCCGGCGTCGATGTCGATCGAGAAACGGTCGCGGCAGGCCTGGTTGGCGTACACGACGCGGCCATTGCCGGCGTCGGCCAGCAGCACCAGCGCCGGCAGCAGCTCGTTGAGTGCGCGGAAGCGTTCTTCGCTCTCGCGGAAGCGGCGCGACATGCCGCGCGCCAGCGCCAGCGCATGCTGGCGGGTGCCGGCGAGCGACCACGCCAGCGCCGCGAGCAGCAGGCTGGCGACGAGGCCGAGCGCGAACGTCAGCATGGGTGGCCCGGCGAAGGCGGTCGCGACCGTCCGCGGCTCGGCCCGCAGGCGCCACGCGCGCGTGCCGTAGCGGATTTCGCGGACGAAGACACGGCCCGCACCGGTCACGCCGTCCGCCGCGGCGTCGGCGCCGTACAGCGGCCATTCGCCGTCGTCGCCGTCGTCGCCGACGTCGGCGACGGACAGCCGCAGCTGCTCGCGCGCTTCCGCCGGCAGCGCGTCGGCGATCAGCCGCGTCACCCGGAACGAGACGGCGATCGTCCCTGCTTCGCGCGCGCGGCGCTCCGCGACGTCCCGCGGCGGCGCGCCCGGCGCGAACACCGGCAGCCGGATCGTCACGCCGTCGATCGTCCCGGTCCGTCCGTCCGGCTGGATCAGCCGGAACGGCATCGACATCACCGGCTGGTCGGTATCGCGCGCCAGGATGGCCGCGCGCAGGTTCACCGGCTGGGTCGCGACGTCCAGCCCGCCGAGCGCTTCATTGCCGGCGAGCGGCGCGACGAGCGTCGTCGGATAGCGCAGGCCGCCGCGCGGGTCGCCGCGACGTTCGGCGTACGCCAGCGCCTGCAGGCTCGGAAACTGCTCGCGCGGTCGCAGGTTGGCGTACATCGCCGCGAATTCTTCCGGCTCGACGCGGTCGGACGTGTGGAACAGCGTCTGGATCAGCCGGACCAGCAGGCCGGTCGTGTGCAGCTGCCGTTCTATCGCGTCGAAACTGCGTTCCGCCAGCCGCGCGACCTGCCGTTCGTGGTCGCGTGCCTGCACGCGGGAATGCAGCGCGGCCGCGGCGATCGCCAGCACCAGCCCCGTGACGAACGCGAGCGTCGCCCAATGCCACGGAGGCCGCCCGAGGAAACCCGAATCCGCATGTCCCTTGCCTTCCAACCCTTGCTCCTGATCGGCGGGGGCCGATTGAGGCAGAATCCGGAGTCCGCCCCGACCGGACGACTACCGTGATGAACGCCGACGCCACTCTATATCGCGCCCACCTCGAAACGATCAAGGCGCGCGCGGACGCCGCGCTGGCGAAGGGCGGTTTCGATCACCTGCTCGTCGCATCCGGCGTCGAGAAGTTCGAATTCCTCGACGACCGGCCGTATCCGTTCAAGCCCAACGCGCAGTTCAAGGCCTGGGTGCCGCTGCTTCGACATCCGCACTGCTGGGTGGCCTACACGCCCGGGAAGAAGCCGGTGCTGGTGTATTTCCAGCCCGACGATTACTGGCATGTGCCGCCGAGCGCGCCGCAGGGCGCGTGGGTGGACGAATTCGACGTGCGCATCGTCACGGCGCCCGACCAGATCGCGCGGCACCTGCCGGCCGCCGGCCGCGCCGCGATCATCGGCGAGACCGACGCCGCCGTGCCGGGGTTCATGCCGGACAACCCGGCGGTGGTGCTCGACGCCCTGCACTTCCACCGGGCGTTCAAGACACCGTACGAACTCGACCGCATGCGCGCCGCCCAGCGTCGCGCGGTGCCCGGGCATCTCGCGGCGCGCGACGCGTTCCGTGACGGCGCGTCGGAGCTGACGATTCACGCCGCCTACCTGTCGGCGACGGGACACACCGACCTGGACCTGCCGTACACGAACATCGTCTGCCTGAACGAACACGCGGCGGTGCTGCATTACCAGTACAAGGACGCCGCCGCGCCGCCGCGCTCGCGCTCGCTGCTCATCGATGCCGGTGCCGAGGTCGACGGCTACGCCGCCGACATCACGCGCACCTGGGGCGACGGCGACGAGCGTTTCGAGCGGCTGGTCGCCGCCGTCGACGACGAGCAGCAGGCGCTGTGCGGGCTGGTCCGTGCCGGCACCGACTACCGCGAGTTGCACCTGCAGGCGCATCTGCGGCTCGGCGGGGTGCTGCGTTCGCTCAGCATCGTGGACATGGACGCGGGCGACATGCTGGCCGGCGGCGTCACGTCGACCTTCTTCCCGCACGGGCTGGGCCACCCGATCGGCCTGCAGGTTCACGACGTCGCCGGTTTCCAGGACGAGGACGGCACGGTCATTCCCCGCCCCGACGGCCATCCCTATCTCCGGATGACGCGCACGCTGGCGCCGGGCATGGTCGTCACGATCGAACCGGGCATTTATTTCATCCCGATGCTGCTGAAGAAGCTGAAGGACACGAAGCACGCGAAGCACGTCGACTGGGACGCGATCGACCATTTCCTGAAGTTCGGCGGCGTGCGCATCGAGGACGAGGTGCACTGCACCGCCGGCGATCCGGAAAACCTGACACGCGACGCGTTCGCGCAGGCGCGTTAGGCGCAGATCGCGTCCGCGTCGGCAGCGGCGCGCCCGCGCCCGGCCGGCGGCAAGGGGCGATTTGTTAGGATTTGCGCCCCTTCCCCGCCCCGCGGGCCGGCCTGCGCGCCGGCCGGCGCCCTTTCCGGACCCCCATGGACAAGAGCTTCGACCCCCAGGCCTTCGAAACCAAGTGGTATCGGCACTGGGAGCAGACCGGCTGTTTCCGGCCCTCGGGCACCGGCCCGGCGTACACCATCCTGCTGCCGCCGCCGAACGTCACCGGCACGCTGCACATGGGGCATGCGTTCCAGCACACGCTGATGGACGCGCTGGTGCGCTTCCACCGCATGAAGGGGTTCGACACGCTGTGGCAGGTCGGCACCGACCACGCCGGCATCGCCACCGAGATGGTGGTGTCGCGCAATCTCGCGATCGCCGGTGAAGGCGAGACGCGCGATTCGCTCGGCCGCGACGGGTTCATCGACCGGGTGTGGGAGTGGAAGGCGAAGTCGGGCGGCATGATCACCGCGCAGATGCGCCGGCTCGGCGCGTCGGCCGACTGGAGCCGCGAACGCTTCACGATGGACGAGGGCCTGAGCCGCGCCGTCGTCGAGACGTTCGTGCGGCTGCACGACCAGGGGCTGATCTATCGCGGCAAGCGACTCGTGAACTGGGACCCGGTGCTGAAGACCGCGATCTCCGACCTCGAGGTCGTCAGCGAGGAGGAAGACGGCTTCCTGTGGTCGATCGCCTATCCGCTCGCCGATGGCAGCGGCCAGCTCGTGGTCGCGACCACGCGCCCGGAAACGATGCTCGGCGATTCCGCCGTGATGGTGCACCCCGGTGATGAGCGCTACGCCCACCTCGTCGGCCGGTCGGTGCGCCTGCCGCTGACCGGCCGCGAGATCCCGGTGATCGCCGACGACTACGTCGACCGCGAGTTCGGCACCGGTGTGGTGAAGGTCACGCCGGCGCACGACTTCAACGACTACCAGGTCGGCCTGCGCCATTCGCTGCCGCTGATCAACATCCTGACGCCGGACGCGAAGATCGTCGAAGAGGCGCCGGAGAAGTACCGCGGTCTCGACCGCTTCGCCGCGCGCAAGGCGGTGCTCGCCGACCTCGCCGACGCCGGCCTGCTGGTCGAGGAGAAGAAGCACAAGCTGCAGGTGCCCCGCGGCGATCGCACCGGGCAGGTGATCGAGCCCTACCTCACCGACCAGTGGTTCGTGCGGATGGAACAGCTCGGCGCGCGCGGCCTGGAACTCGTCGAGTCCGGCAAGGTGCGCTTCGTGCCGGAGAACTGGATCAATACCTACCGTCACTGGATGGGCGGCATCCAGGACTGGTGCATCAGCCGCCAGCTCTGGTGGGGCCATCGCATCCCGGCGTGGTACGACGCCGGCGGCGCGGTCTACGTCGGCCTCGACGAGGCGGAAGTGCGCGCGCGCCACGCGCTCGGCGCCGACGTCGCGCTGCGCCGCGACGACGACGTGCTCGAAACCTGGTTCAGCAGCGCGCTGTGGTCGCACAGCACCCTCGGCTGGCCCGACCCGCAGGCGATGGCGGACCTCGGTTTCGCGAAGCGCCTGCCCACGTCGGTGCTGGTCACCGGCTTCGACATCATCTTCTTCTGGGTCGCCCGGATGATCATGATGACCGAGCACTTCACCGGCGAAGTGCCGTTCCGCGACGTCTACATCACCGGCCTCGTGCGCGACCGCGACGGGCAGAAGATGTCCAAGTCCAAGGGCAACATCCTCGACCCGATCGACCTGATCGACGGCATCAGCGCCGACGCGCTGGTCGCCAAGCGCACCTCCGGCCTGATGAAGCCGACCGACGCGCCGAAGATCGAGAAGGCGACACGGAAGGAATTCCCCGACGGCATCCCCGCGTTCGGTGCCGACGCGCTGCGCTTCACGTTCGCGTCGCTCGCCACCCACGGCCGCGACATCAAGTTCGACCTGCAGCGCGCCGAAGGCTACAAGAACTTCTGCAACAAGCTCTGGAACGCCGCCCGCTTCGTGCTGATGCACTGCGAAGGAGCGCACGTGGGAGCGGCCGCAGGAGCGGCTTCAGCCGCGACACTCCCCCCGCCCCCCGCCACCGACGCCGAACGCTGGATCCTCGACCGCCTCCAGCACACGCTGCGCACCGTCGAGCGCGCCATCGCCGACTACCGCTTCGACCTCGCGGCGCAGGCGCTCTACGAATTCGCGTGGAACGAGTACTGCGACTGGTTCGTCGAACTCGCCAAGCCCGCGCTCACCGGCGACGACGAGGCGACGAAGGCCAGCACCCGCCGCACGCTGCTCGTCGTGCTCGAACGAACGCTGCGCGCGCTGCATCCGCTGGTCCCGTTCGTCACCGAGGAGATCTGGCACGCGATCGCGCCGAGACTCGGGATCGCCGGCGACAGCATCAGCACCCAGCCGTGGCCCGAACCCGACGCCGCGATGGAATCGCCGGCCGCCGCGGCCGACATCGAGTGGCTGAAAGCGGTCGTCACCGCGCTGCGCTCGATCCGCAGCCAGCTCGGCGTCCCGCCGGCACGCCAGGTCCCGCTGCTGCTGCAGGGCGGCGACGCGGACGATCGCGCGCGCATCGCGCGACACGCCGAATCGCTGACGTTCCTCGCCCGCCTGTCGTCGATCGCGGACCTTTCCGGCGACGCGCCCCCGGCCGCCGCCGGCATCGTCGGCGACCTCACCCTGCTGATCCCGCTCGAAGGCCTGGTCGACCTCGACGCCGAGCGCACGCGCCTCGACAAGGAACTCAAGCGCATCGCCGCCGAGATCGGCAAATGCGAAGGCAAGCTGGCGAGCGACACGTTCGTCCGCAACGCCCCGGCGGCGGTGGTCGAACAGGAGCGCACGCGCCTCGCGGACTGGACGGCGCAGCTCGCCGCGCTGAAGGCGCAGCGCGGGAAGCTCTGACGCGACGGGCGTCCCCCACCCGTTATTTTTCCGTCCCGCTGCTTCGCTGTCCCCCGTCGAACAGCTCGATCGCCATCACGATCGCATCCTCCCGCCCCTTCGCGGCCGGATAGTAATTCGGCCGCATCCCGATCTCGTTGAAGCCTTCCGCCCGGTACAGCGCGATCGCGCCGGGATTCGACGGTCGCACCTCGAGGAAGACCTGGCCGGCGCCGTGCCAGCGCGCGAGGTCGAGCATGCGGCGCAGCAGGCGACGGCCGTGGCCGCGGCCCTGGTATTCGGGCGCGATGCACAGGTTCAGCAGGTGGGCCTCGCCCGCGGCGGTGCTGAGCACGCCGAAACCGATCAGGTTCGCGCCCGATTCGAGGATCCAGCACTGGTGCCCGGCGCGCAGGCAGTCGCGGAAGATGCCGGGGGTCCATGGAAAGACGTACGCGCGCTTCTCGACGCTCGCGACCGCGTCGACATCGGTCTGCCGCATCGGCCGCACCTGGCTCGCGTCGGCGACCCGTGCGTTCACCCTCAGCCCCGGCGCAACGCCCGCAACCGCGGCCACAGCGCGCGCTTGGCGCCGGCGTCGCCGCGCAACCGCGCCAGTGGCGGCAGCGACACGCCGGCGAGATCGCGTCCCCCCGCCGCCCGCTGCAGTGCGAGCAGCAGCCGCGCGTGATCGGCGTCGGAGCCGTCGGCCGGCCCGGCCCCGGCGCCGTCGCGCGCCGGCGGCAGCGCGGCCGGCGGACCCACGCGATGCAGCGTGTAGCCCAACGCCTCCAGCCTCGCCAGCTGCGCGGAACCCCACGTCACGGCGGCGAGCCCTTGCGACGCAGTCGCCCCCACGCCCAGAACGCGGGCCCCGAGAGCGCATACGCCACGGTGATCGCCAGCAGCCCCTTCGCCTGCGTGACGAACAGGACGGCGACGAGCAGCACCACCAGCAACGGCACGATGAACGGCACGCGGTAGGGGCGCGGCAGGCCCTTGAAGCTCCAGAACCGCAGGCGGCTCACCATCAGCAGCCCGGCGGCGACCGTGATGCCCATCGCCGCCCAGCGCAGGCCGGGGCCCGCGTAACCGAACGTCGTCATCGCCCAGACGAACGAGACCATCAGGCCCGCGGCCGCCGGACTCGCGAGGCCGATGAACCAGCGCTTGTCGGTCGACCCGACCTGCGTGTTGAAGCGCGCGAGCCGCAGCGCCGCGCAGGCCGCGTACAGGAAGGCCGCGGCCCAGCCCGCCTTCGCCAGCAAGGGGCCGTCGCCGCGGAACGCCGCGAGGGCCCAGTGGTACATCACGAGCGACGGCGCCATGCCGAAGCTGACGAGGTCGGCGAGCGAGTCGTACTGCACCCCGAACTCGCTCGTGGTGCCGGTCAGTCGCGCGACGCGGCCGTCGAGCCCGTCGAACAGCGCCGCGACCAGCACCGCGATGCAGGCGTTCTCGAAGTCGCCGCTGGCGGCCGCGAGGATCGCGTAGAAGCCCGAGAACAGCCCGCCGGTGGTCAGCAGGTTGGGCAGCAGGTAGATGCCGCGGCTGCGCTCGCGGGCGGGTGCGTCGACCGGTTCCATGGGCGGAGTGTAAACGCTGCCCGCGACCGGCCGTAACGCCGGCAATGCCGGGCCGCGCGCCTTGCGGGGGGACGGGGGCAGTGGTAACAAGGGGCCGGAATCACCGGGGGAATCGGCATGAACCGTCCACTGCTGCTCGCCGCCCTGCTCGCCTTCGCCGCCACGGCCGGCGCCGAGCAGACCGTCGTCTACAAGGTGAAGAACGCGGACGGCACCACGTCGTATTCGCAGGACCCGGTCGAGGGCGCGGAACGCCGGATCGTCGGCAGCAGCGGGTCGAGCCGCCCGGACACCCCGCCGCCCGCGCCCGCCACCGACGTGCCCGATGAACTGCGGGCAGGCAGCACCGAACTCGACGCGTCGCGCAGCGAGGCCTGCGCGACCGCCACCGCGAACCTCGCGGTGTACGGCAGCGGCGACTCGGTGACGCTCGCGCGCGGAGACGGCGAGCCGGAAACCCTCACCGGCGACGCGCTGGCCGCGGCCCGCACCCGCGCGCAGCGCGACGTCGACGCGTACTGCCCGAAGACCACGGGCGCCTGAGCGCGGCGCCCGCGCGGCGCGGGGCCGTACAATGGCGGGCCCACCCCGCCCCGGTCCCGCGATGCGCCTGTCCGCTTTCCACCTCAACACCAGCAAGGAAACCCCGGCCGACGCCGAGATCGTCAGCCACCAGCTGATGCTGCGCGCGGGGATGATCCGCAAGCTCGCTTCCGGGCTGTACACGTGGAGCCCGCTGGGCCTGCGCGTGCTGCGCCGCGTCGAGCAGGTGGTGCGCGAGGAAATGGACGCCGCCGGCGCGATCGAGATGCTGATGCCGTCGATCCAGCCGAAGGAACTCTGGGAAGAGACCGGGCGCTGGGAGAAGTTCGGCGGCCAGCTGCTGAAGATCCGCGACCGCAAGGACGCCGAATTCTGCTACGGGCCGACGCACGAGGAAGTCGTCACCGACTTCGCGCGCAACGAGCTGCGTTCCTACAAGCAGCTGCCGGTGAACTTCTACCAGATCCAGACGAAATTCCGCGACGAGATCCGCCCGCGCTTCGGCGTGATGCGCGCGCGCGAATTCCTGATGAAGGACGCGTACTCGTTCCACCTTTCGCCCGAGAGCCTCGGCGAGACGTATCGCGCGATGTACGCCGCCTACGGGCGCATCTTCAGCCGGCTCGGGCTGCAGTTCCGCGCCGTCGCGGCCGATACCGGCGCGATCGGCGGCAGCGCCTCGCACGAATTCCACGTGCTCGCCGATTCGGGCGAGGACGCGATCGCGTTCAGCACCGAGGGCGACTACGCCGCCAACGTCGAACTCGCCGAAGCCGTCGCGCCCGGCGCGCGGCCGGCGCCGGCCGAGGCGCTGCGCGAGGTCGAGACCCCGTGGCAGCGCAGCTGCGAGCAGGTCGCGACCCTGATGGGCATCGGGCTGGAGCGCACGGTGAAGTCGGTCGCGGTGATGGGCGATCACGGTCTGGTACTCGCGCTCGTGCGCGGCGACCACGCGGTCAACGCGCTGAAGCTGGCGAAACTCGACGGGCTCGGCGAGCACCGGATGGCGACCGAGGAGGAGATCCTCGAATTCCTCGGCACCGAGCCCGGCTTCATCGGTCCGGTGAAGCCGCCGACCGACATCCGCATCGTCGCCGACCGCAGCGTCGCGGCGATGGCCGATTTCGTGGTCGGCGCCAACCGCAAGGGGTTCCACCTCGCCGGCGTGAACTGGGGCCGCGACCTGCCGGAGCCCGGCCTCGTGGCCGACATCCGCGACGCGGTGGAGGGCGATGCCTCGCCCGACGGCCGCGGCACGCTGCGCATCGCGCGCGGCATCGAGGTGGGCCACGTGTTCCAGCTCGGGCAGAAGTATGCCGAAGCGCTCGGCGCCACCGTGCTCGACGCCGAGGGCGCGCGCCAGGTGATGTACATGGGGTGCTACGGCATCGGGGTGTCGCGCATCGTCGCGGCCGCGATCGAGCAGAACCACGACGCCGCCGGCATCGCGTGGCCCGGGCCGATGGCGCCGTGGCAGGTGGCCGTCTGCGTGATCAACCCGAAGAACGACCCGGCCGTGGACGCCGCCGCCGAGGCGCTGTACGCCGACCTCGTGGCCGCCGGCATCGATGCGGTGCTCGACGACCGTGGCCTGCGCGCGGGCCAGATGTTCGCCGACATCGAACTGATCGGCATCCCGCATCGGGTCGTCGTGTCGGGGCGCGGGCTCGAGGCGGGCACGTTCGAATACCGCGCCCGTCGCGCCGACGCGTCGGAAAACCTCGACCGCGCCGCGCTCGACGCCCGCCTCGGCGTGGCCTGAGCTAACATCGGCGGCGAACCGGCACACCGCCGCGAATCACGAGGAATCCCGATGGCGATCGATCTCACCGGCCTGTCGGCCAGGGAACTGCAGGCGCTGATCGCGAAGGCGAACCAGCGGAAGAAGACGCTCGCGAAGCGCAAGCCGATCGCGGCCGTGCGCAGCCGGCTGGTCTCCCTCGCGAAAGCCGAGGGCTACACCGTCGACGAGCTGTTCGGCACCGCGCGGATGGTCGGCGAACGCGCCGGCGTGTCCGCGAAGAAGGCCGGCTCGGCGAAATCGCCGGCGAAGGGCTCGTCGCAGAAGGGATCGACGGTGAAGCCGAAATATCGCCATCCGGACACCGGCGCGACCTGGGCCGGCCGCGGCATGGCGCCGAAATGGCTCTCGGCGGAGCTGGCCCAGGGCCGCAAGCTCGAAGACTTCCTGATCGCCGACCGGGGCTGACGATGATCACGATCTCGCTGAAGGACGGCCGCGCGCTCGGCCAGGTGAACGAGGCCGACCTGAAGGTCCTGGTCGACCAGTTCGAAGAGGAAAGCTCCACCGACCGCGACTACTTCGTCTGCGAACAGACCGTCGGCCTGCTCGAGGAAGCCGGCGCCAGCCCCGACTTCACCGCGATGCTCCGTGCCGCGCTCGCCGGCACCGACGGCATCGATATCGTCTGGTCCCGGTAGTCAGAGGTCCCGGCGCGAAGGCACCAGCAGGTTGCCGAACAGCAGGCCGGCGACGATCGCCACGAGCGTCGAGACCACGACGAACGCCGTGTCGAGCCCGAGGAAGACGTCGCGCTCCATCACGAAGCCGAGGCTGCGGAAACTCACGCTGCCGGGCACCAGCAGGATGATCCCCGGCACGCGCACGAGCGCGCCGGGCCGGTTCGCGAGCCGGCCGTAGAGGTTGCTGACCGCGGCCACGGCCATGCCGCCGAGGAAGGCGCCGCCGGCGAAGCCGCCGGTCGACATCCCCAGCCACGCGCCGCCCGCGCGCGTCACGGCGTAGCCGAACAGCGCCGAACCCATCACCAGCAGCACGTCGCGCCGCGACGCCCGGAACAGCACCGCGAACGCGAACGACGCGACCAGCAGCGCGCCGACCTCGGCGGGCAGCGAGGGCAGCACCGTCGGCGCGTCCTGCGGCTGCCAGCCGAGCAGCCGCACGATCTGCGTCGCCGCCACGGTGCCGAACGTCAGCTGCAGCAGGATCATCATCGCGCCGGCGAACCGCGCCGTGCCCGACACCAGCTGCCGGCTCGCCAGTTCGCTGACCGCGTTGGTGAGCATCAGGCCCGGCATCAGCACGATCAGCGACGAGACCACGACGGTCTTGAGCGACAGCGGCGCGACGAAGGTCGCGACGGCGGCGGCCAGCAGCGTCGCCACCAGCGCCGCGATCGCCTCCTGCGCCTCGATCAGTTGCGGCCGCCCGGACGACAGCACCGCGAACACGCCGATCAGCACGCCGATGCCGCCCGCGGTGGCGATGTCGACCCCGCCCGCACCGAGCAGCGCCGCCACCGCGGCGGCCGACAGCCCGAAGGCGAGCGCCGACAGCACCGCCTGCCGGCGCGGCGCCGGGGCATCGAGCGCGAGCAGGGCCGCCTGCCCGTCCTTCGGTGCCAGGCGCCCGGCGAGCACGTCCTCGGCGATCGCATCCGTGGCGGCGAGCCGGGCGAGGTTCTGTTCGCCGGGGTCGAGCCGCAGCACGCGGGTGATGCCGTCGTACTGGCCGCGGACCGGGTCGGCGAAGCTCAGGATGATGCCCGTCGGGTTCGAGAACACTTCGCAGTACAGGCCCAGCCGACGCGCGACGCCCGCGACCGCGCCTTCCAGGCGCTGCGCGGTGGTGCCGTAAGCGTGCAGGCGCGACGCCAGTTCGGCGACGAACGCGGCGCGGGCTTCGTAGATCGCATCGTCGATCGGAACGGGCTCGTTCATGGTCGGCAAGCATGCATGAACGCGCGGTGCGGCCGATAGCCGCCGGCCGCCGGGGCGGGCTATCCTCGCTCCACAGGACGGGCACAGCCCGTCCCCCAGACATTTCCGCGACAGGATGACCCGACCCCCGAGCATCGAAACCAGCAGGAGCCACCCGGGCGTGCTGGTCGCCGGCGGCGACTGGACGCTGGCCCATTCCGACCGGATGCTGGACCTGCTCGACGCGGCGCCGGAAACGGCCGACGACATCGACGGCCGCGACATCTCCCGGCTCGATTCGGCCGGCGCGATGATGCTCTCGCGCTACGCGGTGAAGGTCGGGCTCGGGCTCGCGACGGTCGAGGTGCAGCCGCGCTTCCAGCCCCTCACCGGCAACGTCGGCGCCATCTGCGAAAACCCGCCGCGCGAGCCCCGCAAGGGCTACGGCATCCGCGACATGCTCGCGCGCATGGGTTACGCGGTGGACGACTACACGAAGGAAGTGCTGGCGCTGGTCGGCTTCCTCGGCCAGACGCTCGTCACGTCGGCGGCGATCGCGATGAAGCCGGCGCGCTTCCGGATGACGCCGACCGTTCACCACATGGAGCAGGTCGGCCTCGACGCGGTGCCGCTGGTGATGCTGCTGAGCTTCATGGTCGGTGCGGTCATCGCCTTCCTCGGCGCGACGGTGCTGCGCGATTTCGGCGCCGAGATCTTCGTCGTCGAACTGGTGGCGATCGCGTTCCTGCGCGAATTCGCCGTGCTGCTCACCGCGATCCTGCTCGCAGGCCGGACCGCGAGCGCGTTCACGGCGCAGATCGGCGCGATGCAGAGCGGCGAGGAAATCGACGCCATCCGCACGCTCGGCCTCGACCCGATCGAGCTGCTGGTGGTGCCGCGGCTGGCGGCGCTGCTGCTGATGCTGCCGCTGCTGACGTTCCTGGCGATGATCGCCGGCATCCTCGGCGGCATGGCGGTGTCGATCGGCAGCCTCGACATGACGTTCGAGATGTACATCACGCGCCTGCACGACACGCTGGAGATCCGCCACTTCTGGGTGGGGCTGTCGAAGGCGCCGATGTTCGCGATGGTGATCGCGCTGATCGGCTGCCTCGAGGGATTCCAGACGCAGGGTACCGCGCAGTCGGTCGGCGAGCGGACGACGTCGAGCGTCGTGCAGACCATCTCGCTGGTGATCCTGCTCGACGCGTTCGCGGCGCTGTTCTTCATGGAGATGGCGTGGTGATCGACGAGGACGCCGTCGAGGACGGACCCGCGATCGTCGTGCGCGGCCTGCGCAACCAGTTCGGCGCGCAGGTGGTGCACGACGACCTCGACCTCGACGTGAAACGCGGCGAGATCATCGGCGTGGTCGGCGGATCGGGCACCGGCAAGTCGGTGCTGATGCGCGCGATCCTGGGCCTGCGCGAGCCCGACGCCGGCTCGATCGAGGTGCTGGGCATCGACGCCCGCAGCGGCAGGGCGCGCGAGAGCGGCATCATCGAGCGCAATACCGGCGTGCTGTTCCAGAACGGCGCGCTGTTCTCGTCGCTCACGGTCGCCGAGAACGTGTCGGTGCCGCTGAAGGAGCACTACCCCGAGCTGCCGCCGGACATCGTGCACGACCTGGCGATGCTCAAGATCCGCATGGCGGGCCTCGGCGAGGAGGCCGGGGCGAAACTGCCGTCGCAGCTGTCGGGCGGCATGCGCAAGCGCGCCGGCATCGCCCGGGCGCTGGCGCTCGACCCCGCCCTGCTCTTCCTCGACGAACCGACCGCGGGGCTCGACCCGATCGGCGCCGCCGCGTTCGACGAGCTGATCGGGACGCTGCAGGAAGCGCTGGGGCTTACCGTCTTCCTGATAACGCACGACCTCGACACGCTCTATGCCATCTGCGACCGTGTCGCGGTGCTGGCGGACCGGCGGGTGCTGGTCGCCGCCCCGCTGCCGGAGGTCGAGAAGTTCGACCATCCGTGGGTGCAGGAATATTTCCACGGCCCGCGCGGACGCGCCGCGCAGGCCGCGAAGGAGTAATCGAATGGAAACCCGTGCCAACCATGTGCTCATCGGCGCGTTCACGCTGGCGGTCTGCCTCGCCGCGGTGCTGTTCGCGCTGTGGGCCGCGAAATACACCACCGAGAAGTCCTACGGCGAGTACGACGTCGTGTTCCAGGAAGCGGTGACCGGCCTGAGCGTCGGCAGCCAGGTGCTCTATTCCGGCATCAGCGTCGGCGCGGTGCGCACGC
>CBIHMN010000003.1:0-23495 GCA_966211005.1 uncultured Arenimonas sp. | reverse complement strand
GATGCGGAGCATGACGAAGAACGCGCATGGGCGGCCCGCGACTGAAGCGGCAGCGTCTGTTCGGGTCGGGCGCCGGCCGATCGGAGTCCACATGCGCCCACGCTCGATCTTCGGCCGGTTCGCGGTGGCATTCGCCGCTCTTCTCGTCGCCGCGTCGTCCGGCGCGCAGCCCCTGCTTCTCGACGACGGCGTGGCTGCGCGCTGGTGAAGGGCTGACGCGTTTTCTACGACCGGCCGCCGCTCAGGCCGCCATCGCCGCACACTGCTCGGCGCAGCGGGTGCAGGCCTCGGCGCAGCGCGCCATTTCTGCGCCGTCCATCTTCGCGCACTCGGCGGCGCACGCCCGGCACACTTCGGCGCAGGCACCGCAGGTGAAACGGTGCGCTTCGGTGCCGCGCAGCATCGCCGCGGCGCTCGTGGCGCAGATGTCGGCGCAGGTCGCCATCAGCGCGATGTGGGCCGAGGCGGCGTGCTTCCCGCCCTGGTCGAGGCACCACGTGATCGTCTCGAGGCAGACCTGGTGGCATTCCGTGCAGGCGCGGATGCAGTCGTTCATCGCGTCGCTGCGGTGTTCGGCGCTGTGGTGGGTCATGGCCGGTTTCCTTTTCTCGGGGGGACCACCGGAGTAGCAGGGCGGGGGTGACCGCGAGGTCCATGGCCGCCCCGGCGCGCCGCCCCGTCACGCACCGCCCACGAGGCCGCCCGGTACTGTTCCCGGATTCCATCCGCCCCGGGGGAGGGCCGATGACCGATCCGCTGGCCCCACTGGTCGTACTGGTGCTCGCCGACGACGACACCGTCGCGTCGGCACTGCGCGAGCGGCTGCCGGGGCACGGCCTGCGCGTCGAGCAGGGCCGGCTCGCCGAGGTCGCCGACCGGTGCGATCGCGAGCGCTACGCCGCGATCGTCGTCGACGCCCGCCCGGCGATGGCGTCGGCCGTGCGCATCGCCGAGGCCCTGCGCGCCTCGCCCGGGTGCCGGATGACGCCGATCGTGCTGCTCACGATCGCCGACCCGCCGCCGGCGACGGTCGACGCCGCCGCCGAACTCGGCGCGGTCGACGTGGTGCCGGCGCCGCCCGACGTCGACCGCCTCGCCGCGAAGGTGCGCGGGCACGCCGCGCTGCACCGCGCCGCCGAGCCGGCCGCGCGCGAGGCCGAGCAGCTGCGGCTGATCGTCGAGGGCACGAAGGACTACGCGATCTTCATGCTCGACCCCGACGGCCACATCGCCACGTGGAACGCCGGCGCGCGCGTGCTGAAGGGATACGAGGCCAGCGAGGTGCTCGGCCGGCACCTGTCGCTGTTCTACCCGCCCGACGTGGTCGCCAGCGGCTGGGTCGAACACGAGCTGCGCGTCGCGCGCGACGCGGGCCGGTTCGAGGACGAGGGCTGGCGCGTGCGCAAGGACGGCACGCGGTTCTGGGCCAATGTGGTGATCACCGCGCTGCGCGCGCCGGACGGCACGCTGCGCGGGTTCGCGAAGGTGACCCGCGACCTGACGTCGCGCCGGCTGGCCGAGGAAGCGGCCCGCCAGCTCGCCGAGGAAGCCGCCTCGCGGCGCACGGCCGAGGTGCACGCGGCGCAACTGGCGGCGGAGAAGGAGCGCCTGCGCGTCACGCTGTCGAGCATCGGCGATGCGGTGATCAGCACCGATCGCGAGGCGCGCGTGGACTTCATGAACCCGGTGGCCGAGGCGCTCACCGGCTGGACGACGGCCGACGCCGCCGGCACGCCGCTGGTCGACATCTTCCGGATCATCAACGAGACCAGCCGCGCGCCGGTCGACAACCCGGCGCTGCGCGCGCTCGCCGAGGGGGCGGTGGTCGGCCTCGCGAACCACACGCTGCTGGTCGCGCGCGACGGCACCGAGCACCCGATCGACGACAGCGCCGCGCCGATCCGCGACGCGGACGGCCAGGTCATCGGCAGCGTGCTGGTGTTCCGCGAGATCGGCCACCGGCGCAAGGCCGAGGCGGCACTGCGCGAGCAGAAGGCGGTGGCCGAGACGCTGCTGCGCGTCGGCCGCCTGCTCGGCGAGGAGAGCGACCTGCACCGGATGGTGCAGGTGGTCACCGACGAAACCACGCGCCTGTGCGGCGCGAAGTTCGGCGCGTTCTTCTACAACGTCGACGACGACGCCGGCGAGTCGTACATGCTCTACACGCTGTCCGGGATCCCGCGCGCGGCGTTCGAGAAATACCCGATGCCGCGCAACACCGCGGTGTTCGGCCCCACGTTCCGCGGCGAGGACATCGTGCGGCTCGACGACGTCACCGCCGATCCGCGCTACGGCCACAATGCGCCGTACCAGGGCATGCCGCCGGGGCATCCGCCGGTGCGCAGCTACCTCGCCGCGTCGGTGGTGTCGCGTTCCGGCGAGGTGCTGGGCGGACTGTTCTTCGGCCACGACCAGCCCGGCGTGTTCACCGCGCACCACGAGCAGCTGCTGCGCGGCATCGCGGCGCAGGCGGCGGTGGCGATCGACAACGCGCGGCTGTTCCACAGCGCGCAGTCCGCGGCCGAGCGCCTGCATCTGGCGCTGGACGCGGCCGATCTCGGCGACTGGCGCTGGGACGTGGCGACCGACGAGGTGACGCTGTCCGAACGCGCGGCGGAGATCTTCGGCGTCGCGCCGCGGCAGCGGATCACGTGGACGGCGCTGCAGGAACGGCTGCACCCCGTCGACCGCGACCGCGCGCGCGCCGAAGTCGAGCGCGTGATCGCCGAGCGGCTGTCGTATGCGATCGAGTACCGCGTGGAGCGCGACGGCGGCGACGTGATCTGGGTCGGCGCGCTCGGCCGCGGCGTCTACGACGATGCCGGACAGGTCACCGGCATGTACGGCGTCGTGCAGGACGTCAGCGAACGCAAGCGGCTGGAGCAGTCGCTCAGGGACAGCGAGGCGCGGTTCCGGAGCCTGATGGAGCAGGCGCCCTTCAGCATCCAGGTGTTCGACGCCGACGGGCGGACGCTGCGCGTGAACCGGGCATGGGAAGACCTGTGGGGCGCGACGCTGGAGGAACTCGCCCAGTACAACATCCTCCACGACGCGCAGCTGGAGCGCATGGGCGTGATGCCGCAGATCCGCGCGGCGTTCGCCGGCGTGCCGTCGACGGTACCGGCGATCCGCTACGACCCGAACGAGACGCTGCCCGACATCACCCGGCACGACGACCCGGTGCGCTGGGTCGCGGCGGTGGCGTACCCGATCCGCGACGACGCCGGCGTCGTGCGGCAGGTGGTGCTGGTGCACGACGACGTCACCGCGCGCCATCGCGCCGAGGATGCCCTGCGCCGCAGCGAGGAGCGCCTGCGTCTGGCGCTCGATGCCGGGCGGATGGGCGTGTGGGACTGGAACGTGCGCACCGGCGGGCTCGAATGGTCCGACAGTTTGGAGCCGCTGCACGGCCTCGCGCCGGGTACGTTCGAGGGCACGTTCGAGCATTTCGTCGGACTGGTGCATCCGGACGATCGTGACGGCGTCGCCGCGGCGATCCAGTCGGCGCTGGAGCGGCGCGGCAGCTTCCAGACCGAATTCCGCAACCGCCGCGACGACGGCAGCGTGCACTGGATCGCCGGCTCCGGGCAGGTGCTGACCGACGAGGCCGGCGAGCCGGTGCGGATGATCGGCATCGGCATGGATGTCACCGCCCGCCGCCGCCGCGAGCAGACGGCGCGCTTCCTGTCGGCCGCCAGCGCCGCGCTCGCCGAGATCGTCGACTTCGAAAGCACGCTGCAGAAGGTCGCGGCGCTCGCCGTGCCCGCGTTCGCCGACTGGGCCGCGGTGGACGTGCTCGAACCCGACGGAAGCCTGCGCCGCGTCGCGATGGCGCACCACGACCCGCAGCGCGTCGCCGACGCCCGCGCGCTGCACCGTCGCTGGCCCGGCCGCCCGGACGCGCCGCTGGGCCCCGCCCACATCGTGCGCACCGGCCGGCCGCAGCTGGTGCAGCTCGACGCGCGCATGCTGGAGGACGCGGTCGGCGACCCGGAAGCGCGCGAGGCGATCGCCGCGCTCGGGCTGCGGTCGTTCATCGGCGTGCCGCTGACACTGCGCGGCAAGGTCCGCGGCGCGATCACCTTCGTCACGGCCGAATCGGGCCGCACCAGCGACGAGGCGGATCTGGAAGTCGCGCGCGAGCTCGCCCATCGCACCGCGGTCGCCATCGAGAACGCCGAGCTGTACGAGGAGATGCGCGAAGCCGACCGCCGCAAGGACGAGTTCCTGGCGACGCTCGCGCACGAGCTGCGCAATCCGCTCGCGCCGCTGCGCAGCGGGCTGGACGTGCTGGACGTCTCGGGGTCGATGACGCCCGGCTCGACGCAGGTACGCGCGATGATGGGGCGCCAGGTGGAACACCTCGTCCGCCTCGTCGACGACCTGCTGGACGTGTCGCGGATCACGCGCAACCGGCTGGAGCTGCGTCGGGAACCGCTCGCGCTCGCCGACGTGATCCAGAGCGCGGTCGAGACCAGCAGTCCGCTGATCGGGCGCGCCGGCAATCCGCTGACCGTCGACGTGCCGGCCGCGCCGATCCATGTGCTCGGCGATCGCGTCCGGCTCGCGCAGGTGTTCTCGAACCTGCTGAACAACGCCGCGAAGTACACGCCGGCGGGCGGCGCGATCACGCTGCGCGTCGCGCGGGAAGGCGACCGCGCCGTCGTGCGCGTCCGCGATCGCGGCCTCGGCATTCCGGCCGACGCGCTCGACACGGTGTTCGACATGTTCACCCAGGTGCACCGGGCCACGGTGCAGGCGCAGGGCGGCCTCGGCATCGGCCTGACGCTGGTCCGGCGGCTGGTCGAACTGCACGGCGGCACGGTCGAGGCGCACAGCGACGGCCCGGGCACCGGCAGCGAGTTCGTCGTGCGGCTGCCGGTGCTCGCTACCGGGGCCGAACCCGCCGCCCCGCCGGCGCGCGCGGCCGCGCTGCCCGCGGCGCCGCGGCGCGTGCTCGTCGTGGACGACAACGTCGACGCGGCCCGCTCCCTGGAGATGATGCTCGGCCTGATGGGCCACGACGTGCGGACCAGCCACGACGGCCCCGAGGCGCTGGCGCAGGCGCGCGCGTTCCGGCCCGAGCTGGTGCTGCTCGACATCGGCCTGCCGTCGATGAGCGGCTACGACGTCTGTCGCGCACTGCGCGCCGAGCCGTGGGGCGACGAGGCCGTGCTGGTCGCGCTCACCGGCTGGGGGCAGGAGGAAGACCGGCGTCGATCCGACGAAGCCGGATTCGACGACCACGTGGTGAAACCGGTGAGCGCCGAGCGGCTGGCGGACCTGCTGCAGCGCGTCCGGCCGGGGCTCAGCTCCGGAAAGTCGCCGCCGGGTTCTCGTTGAGCGTGCCGTCCGGCTCGATCACCGCCAGCTTGCCGTGATCGGGGTCGTGGACCACCGCCATCGGACCCTGCGGCGTGTGGCGGACGAACTTCAGCGACCAGCCGAAGCGCTCCAGCGTCGCGAACGTGTCGAGCTGGTCTTCGTTGATCTCGCGCTTGAGCGCGCGCTCGAGCCGTTGCTGTTCCGAGCGTCGCTCGGCGTCGGTGGCACGCATGTCACGGGGCTCCCATCGGGTTGGCCCCACGATAGCGGCGTCCGCGCGGCTCGCCAAGCGGGCGCGGCCGAGGTGACGGCTGGCACGCCGGTTACGGCGCCCCCTGCCGTTATAGTCATCCGCACCCGGGCCCCCGCCCGGCCAACGAAGGACGGAGAGAAGTCATGGGTCTGATCCAGGCGGCAAAAGGCGCGATCGGCGGGATGCTCGGCGATCAGTGGAAGGACTTCTACACCGTGCCGGCCGGCGTGCCGGCGACGGCGGCGCTGTTCGGCGCGGTTCCGCAGGGCACCAATGCCGGCCGCGGCTCCAACACCCGCGGTTCCGCGAACATCATCAGCAACGGCTCGAAGATCGTGGTGCCCGAGGGCTACGGCCTGCTGCTGTTCCAGGACGGCAAGATCACCGGGTTCGCGGCCGAGCCGGGCGGCTACATCTGGGACTCGGAGGACATCAACTCGCAGTCGATCTTCGCCGGCGACGGCATCGTCAGCCCGCTGATAAAGCAGAGCTGGGAGCGCTTCAAGTTCGGCGGCCAGCCGGGCGCGCAGCAGGCGGCGTTCTTCGTGTCGCTGAAGGAGCTGCCCGACAACCGCTTCGGCACGCAGTCGGAAATCTACTGGGACGACGGCTTCCTCAACACGCAGGTCGGCGCGATCACGCGCGGCTCGTACACGCTGAAGATCGTCGACCCGATCCTGTTCGTGAAGAATTTCGTGCCGGCGCGCTTCATCCAGCCGGGCGGCCCGGCGTTCGACTTCACCGACATGGACAACGCCGCGGCGACGCAGCTGTTCAACGAGGTGGTCGGCTCGCTGGCACCGGCGTTCAGCGCGTACACGAACGACCCGGGCAAGCAGAACCGCATCAGCAACCTGCAGCGTGATTCGCTCGGGTTCGCGAAGAGCCTGTCGGACGCGGTGGAGCAGGGTTACCAGTGGAAGTCCGACCGCGGGCTCGTGATCGCCAAGGTCGCGATCGTGTCGATCGAGTACGACGAGAACACCCGCGAGCTGCTGAAGAAGGTGCAGCGCGCCGACGCGCTGAGCGGGTCGCGCGCGAACTCGAATCTCACGGCCAGCGTCGCGTCGGGCATCGAATCGGCGGGCGCCGAGGGCGGCTCCGCCGGCCTGGTCGGCATCGGCATGGCCGGCGGGATGCTCGGCGGGCTCGGCAACCTGCAGCAGCCGGTGACGCCGGCCGCGCCGGCCGCCGAAGATCCGGTCGCGAAGCTGAAGAAGGCCAAGGAGATGCTCGACCTGGGCCTGATCACGCAGGCCGATTTCGATTCGGTGAAGGCCAAGGTGCTGGGGCTGTAACGTGGCGACCCCGAAGGGGCCGCCGCCGCTCCCGCCCTCGCCGCCGCCGTACACCGGGCCCGGCTCGCCGCGCGACGTGCCGCCGGCGCCCGGCGAGCGGCCGATCGATCCGGCGCCGCTGCCGGACCCGATCCGCGACGAGCTCGAAGCGCCCGATCCGGTCGCGATCGACACGGCGTCGGACGAACTGAAGGACGGCGCCAACCGCTGTCCGCGCTGCGGCGCGACCGACATCCGCCACAAGCCGGGCACCGACCTGGTCGTGTGCCTGTTCTGCCGGCACGAATGGCAGGGCGAGCGGGTGGAGGAGGAATTCGGTTTCGGCGAGGGCCACGACGCGCTGAGCGGGACGGTCGTCGCCTCCGGCGCGCGCGACATCGCCGCCGACGCGGCCAGCCTGATGAGCTTCAAGTGCAGCGGCTGCGGCGCCGAAGTGACGGTGAACACCGAGACGGCGATGACGGCCCGCTGCCACTGGTGCCGGCACGTGTTCGGCGTCAACGAGCAGATCGACAACGGCGCGGTGCCCGACGCGGTGCTGCCGTTCCACATCAGGAAGGACGACGCGGTCGCGCGCATCCGCCAGTTCGTCGACAAGCGCCGCTTCTTCGCGCTGAAGGCGTTCAAGGAGCAGTTCACGCCGGAAAACGTCAGCGCGGTGTACCTGCCGTACATGATCGTGGACGGGAAGTTCAGCGTCGACGTCGAGGGACAGGCGGAGATCGAGACGCGCCGCTACACGCGCGGCACGAAGAACAACAAGACCACGTACTACGACGCCGACGTGTACGCGGTCACGCGCCAGGTGGACTTCACCGTCGACGACCTGCCGCTGGAATCGTCGAAGGCGCGCGGCAACCTCGACACGAAGGCCAACACCAACAACATCATCAACACCATCCTGCCGTTCGACACCAAGAACGCGGTGAAGTGGAACGCGTCGTACCTGGTCGGCGTCAGTTCGGAAAAGCGCGACCTCGACGTGGCGGCGATGCTGCCGCGGCTCGAGGACCAGGCCCTGTCGATCGGCCGCTGCCAGGTGGAGGGCACGCTGGGCCGTTACGACCGCGGCGTGCGCTGGCAGCGCGAAGGCGTGCAGGTGCACGGCTCGCGATGGGTGGCGATGTACCTGCCGGTGTGGCTGTACTCGTACCAGGAGCCGGGCGGCAAGGGCGCGATGCTGCACTACATCGCGGTCAACGGCCGCACCGGCGAAACGATGGGCAGCGTGCCCGTGCAGCAGTGGAAACTGATCACGGCCGCGCTCACCGTCGGCACCTTCCTCGAAGGCATCGCCCTCTGGATCGTGGGGAACATGTGATGAGCGACGAAAGCAGTCTGGCGATCCTGCTGATCGGCCCGGCCGGTGCCACCGGCCTGTACTGGTTGCTGTACCGCTATTACCGCAACACCGACAAGTCGCACGCGTTCGAGCGCGAAACGAAGATCGACGCGAAACCGGCGACCGGCACCGACCGGCAGGTCGGCGAAGTCACGGGCGTGAAGAACTCGCGGATCGCCGGCGACAACGTGCGCGCGTACCGCGAGCGGGTCGAGCGGATGCCGGTGGCGCGGGCGAACACCGCGCCACCGCCACCCGATCGCTGATTTCACACCGCCGGCGCGCAACACGATCGTCGGCTTCACCACCGGCGTCACCGGCTGCCATTCGACCGGTGACGTCTTCAACCCGAACTGACCGGCCGGCTCAGTCGACCCCGAGGTGTTCGCGGAAGAACCGCGTCATCTCCAGCGTCGAGCGCACGCGGTTGGCTTCCTTGCGCCAGCCGTGGCCTTCGTCCGGGAACAGCACGTACCGCACGTCGATGCCGCGCGCCTTCAGCGTGTCGACGATCTGCTCGGCCTCCACCACCGGCACGTTGGTGTCGTTGGCGCCGTGCATCACCAGCAGCGGCGTGGTGACGCGGTCGAGCTTGTGGATGGGACTCAGGTCGCGCAGCAGCTGCCGCTGCGTCTTCGGGTCGCCGTATTCGCCGGTGCTGATCGCGCCCATCCACGGCGTGCTCTGTGCGAAGAAGGTCTCGAAATTGACCATGCCGAACAGGTTCGCCGCGGCGGCGAAGGTGTCGGGGAAGTCGGTCACGCCAACCATCGTCGCGTAGCCGCCGTAGCTGCCGCCGGTGATGCCGAGCCGCTTCGCGTCGCCGATGCCTTCGGCGACGAGGAAATCCGCCGCCGCCTTGATGTCCCGGTTGGCGTCGAAGCGCCCCTCGTGGTTGTCCATCGACATGAAGCGCTTGCCGAAGCCGGACGAACCGCGGATGTTCGGCGCGAACACGGCGATGCCGTTCGCCAGCAGTGCCTGGTAGTCGCTGCGGAACGCCGGCTGTTCCTGGCCTTCGGGGCCGCCGTGGAAACTCAGCACCACCGGGCCCGGGGCGGCGAAGTCCTTCGGCAGGTAGAGCCAGCCGCTCAGCTCGAGGCCGTCATGTCCCGCGAACGTGCGCAGTTCCGGGGCCACGAGCGCGCCGAGGTCGACGCCGGCATGCGGGCTCCACGTCAGGCGCCGGTAGGTACCGGCGTCCATGTCCAGCACGTACAGGTCGGCCGGCGACGTCGCGCCGGCGAGCGAGAGCACCGCGTCGCGACCGTTCGGGGCGAGGTGCTGGCTGTAGACCAGTTCCGCCGGTGCCGCCGGCAGCGGCGTGCGCTCGCCGCTGGCGAGATCGATGCGCTCCAGCTCGTTGCGCCCGGCGACGTTCCACACCAGCAGCGCATGGCGGCCGTCGTCGCTGACGCTGAAATCCTCCAGCTCGCCGTCTTCGCGCGCCGCCAGCCGCCGCGGCGGCGACGCCACGCCGTCGTCGATCGTGATGCGCGCGAACTCCATCCGGTCCAGGCCGAGGTTGTGGCCGAGGTAGACCGTGTCCGCGTCCGCGCCGAACTGCCCGAACGCGTTCGCCGGACCTTCGTGCGGCGTCAGCAGCACGCGCTCGCCGGTGCGCAGGTTCCGCCGATACGCGTTGACGTTGCCGCGGGTCACCAGATGCCATTCGAGCACGTGGTCGCCGTGCAGGTCGGCGATGCCGCCCAGGCCCTGCACCTCGAACGCGAGCGTCGCGCGGCCCGTGGCGGGATCCCAGATCCACGGATCGGTGCTCGCGGCGTCGCGCACGTTGCTGCCGAAGTGGTAGCGGCCGTCGTCGGCGAAATCACCGACGAACGTGTTGGCGCCGCCGTCGTCGTCGATCAGCACCGTGCCGGTGCCGTCGAGGCGCGTCAGCCGCAGTTCGGCGTCGTAGCCGCCGCCGGGCGCGACCGCGTACGCGAGCCGGCCGTCCGGCGACCAGCGCACGCCCTGCGCGGCGTCGGCGCCGCTGCTCACCATCCGCGGGTAGCCGCCTTCGGCCGGGATCCACCACACCTGCGACACGCCGCTGAGGTTCGTGTGATAGGCGATCTTCGTGCCGTCCGGCGAATACCGCGCGCCGCTGGCGCTGCCGGTGCGCGCCATCGCGGTGACGAGGCGCTCGAGCGCGGCGTCTTCGGGCGACAGCGCGGCAGCGGGCGCCGTGGCGGCGGCGGGCGGCGTTTCCGTGGCGAACGAGGCACCGGGCGCGGCGACGGCCGCGGCGGCGAGCACGAAAACGAACAGGCGCGAACGGTCGGACATCGAAGTCTCCGGTGCGTGGTCCAAACGAGGTTCCCCGGGGGCGACTGTATCCCGAGGCCGGTGCCGCGCCCAGCGCATCAGAGCGTTCTCAGCTGCTCCTCCAGCGACCGCGTGTGCTCGTTGACGGTGTCGCCCGTGTGCTTCGTCGACTTCTTCTCGATCAGCATCAGCAGGCAGACGGCGTCGGCGCTCGGGTTGTGGCGCACGCCCTTCGGGACGACGTAGAGCTCGCCCGGCCCCAGTTCCACCGTGCCGTGCTCCATCTCGATGCGGAAGCGGCCGTCGAGCACGAGGAACAGCTCGTCCTCGTCGGCATGCGCATGCCAGCCGAACGTGCCGTGCACCCTGGCGACCTTGACGTAGTCGTCGTCGACCTCGGCGATGACGCGCGGCGACCAGAGTTCGTCGAGCGCGGCGGCGATGTCACGGGGCGAGCGGGGCGCGTCCATCGGGTCACCTCCTGTCCAGGATCGCCACGAGCCGGGCGACGTCCGCCGGCTTCACGAGGTGGTGGTCGAAACCGGCGGCCTTCGCGACCGCGCGGTCGTCGGGCTGACCATAGCCGGTGAGGGCGATCAGCGTCGCCGATGCGCCGCCGGGCAGCGCGCGCAGTCGCCGCCCGAGTTCGTAACCGGTCATTTCCGGCAGGCCGATGTCGAGGATGTACGTGTCCCACCGTTCACCCTTGCCGGCGAGCGCGAGGGCGGCGTGGGCGCCGTGCGCGACGCCGACCTGGTGCCCGACGAGCTGCAGCACGTCGGCCAGGGTGCCGGCGGCATCTTCGTTGTCGTCGACGACCAGCACGCGACGCCGGGAGGCCGCGGTGGGCGTCGTCTCGAGCGCCGGTGTCGATGGGGCGTCGCTGGCCCGGCGCGGGATGCGCACGACGAACGTGCTGCCGCGGCCGAGCCCGGCGCTCGTGGCGTCGACCTCGCCGTGGTGCAGCTGCACCATGCTGCGCACCAGCGCGAGGCCGATGCCGAGCCCGCCCTGGGCGCGGTCCGGCGTGCGCTCGGCCTGCGTGAACAGGTCGAACACGTGCGGCAGCAGGCCGGGCTCGATGCCGATGCCGTTGTCCACGACCTCGATCGCGACGCGGTCGCCGTCGGGACCGAGCCGCACCTCGACCACGCCACCCGGCGGCGTGTATTTGGCCGCGTTGTTGAGCAGGTTGGCGACGACCTGCACGAGCCGGTGGAAGTCGCCGTCGACGGTGAACCGCCCCGCGCCCAGCGCCATCCGCAGTTCGTGCCCGCGCGCCTGGATCAGCGGCCGCGCCTGTTCGGCGGCCGCCGAAACCACGGCGCGCACGTCCACCGGCGCGAGGTCCAGTTCGACCAGCCCGCGCGTGACGCGCGACACGTCGAGCAGGTCGTCGACCAGCCGCGTGAGGTGCCCGACCTGGCGCCCGATGATCTCGCTCGCACGCGCCACGCCGGGCGAGGGCGCGCCGGCCAGCCGCAGCATGTGCGCGGCGGTGCTGATCGGCGCGAGCGGATTGCGCAGCTCGTGCGCGAGCATCGCCAGGAACTCGTCCTTGCGCCGGTCGGCCTGACGCAGTGCTTCCTCCGCGCGCTTGCGGTCGGTGATGTCGACCGACGAACCGATCAGTCCGACCACCACGCCGTCGCCATCGCGCATCGGCGCCTTGGTGGACCACCAGATCGCCTCGGTGCCGTCGGCGCGATGCACCCGCTCCTCGAGATGTTCGGTCACCCCCGACGTCATGACGCGCCGGTCGGCGTCCATCACCGCTTCGGCCTGCGCGGCATCGGCGAGCAGCTCGCGATCGGTCCGGCCGATGAACGCTTCCGGCGCGCAGCCGAGCAGCTCGGCGGTGCCGCGGTTGGCCAGGATCAGCCGCCCCTCGAGGTCCTTGGCGTAGACGACGCCGGGCACGGCTTCGACGAAGCCGCGCAGCAGCACCGCGGCGCGGTCGCGCTCGGCTTCGGTGCGGCGACGGTCCTCGATGTCGAGCAGCACGCCCGGAAAGCGCACGGCGCGCCCGGCCTCGTCGCGTTCGACCCGGCCGTTGGCCTCGACCCAGCGGACGCCGCCGTCGCGGTGGCGGACGCGGTACTCGCAGCGGTACGGGCCACCCTTCGCGAGCGCGGCCGCCACCGCCGCCTCGACCCGCACGCGATCGTCGGGATGCACGGATTCGACGACCGTCTCCAGCGGCAGCCCGGTGCGGCAAAGCACGGGGTCGAGGTCGAAGCTGGCCGCGAAGCGCTCGTCGGCGATGAAGCGATCGTCGGGGACCGTCCAGACCCAGGTCCCGATGATCGCGCCCGCATCCAGCGCCAGCTGCACCCGCTCGGCCGCGAGCGCCGCCTCGTGGTCGAGTTCGCGCCGCGCGGACACGTCGCGGAAGAACACCGCCAGGCCGTCGTCGACGGGAAAGGCCCGCACCTCGAACCAGACCCGGCGGCCATCGGGGAACACGTACAGGTTCTCGAGCGCTCCGGGCTGCCGGTGCGCCATCGCGTCGCGGTACATCGCGCCGATCGCCGAATCGTACGTGCCGGGGAACACCTCCCAGTGACTGCGGCCGACCAGTTCGCGACGGGGAAGGCCCACCATCGCCACGCCCGCCGGGTTCATCTCGAGGAGCGTGAAGTCGCGGTCGAACAGCGCGAAGCCTTCCCCCATGTTGTCGAGCACGCCGCGATGGCGCGACTCGCTCTGCGCCAGCCGCCGCTCGGCGAGCACCTGCGCGGTGATCTCGGCGCACGCACAGAAGAACCCGGCGACCTCGCCGCTCTCGTCGCGTACCGGCGAATAGAAGAACGAGAAATGCGTCTCTTCGCGAAACCCGTGCCGCTCCATCCACAGCAGGATGTCGTCCATCTGCACCGGCTCGCCGCGGTAGGCGGCGGCGACGATCGGTTCCAGGTCGGCGTGGATTTCGCGCCAGACCTCGAGGAAATCGCCGCCCAGCGCGTGTGCATCCTTGCGGCCGAGGATCCCGGCGTAGAGGTCGTTGTAGAGCAGCGTCCGCTGCGGTCCCCAGACGATGAACATCGGCTGGTTCGACGCCAGCATGATCGGGACCAGCGTCTTCAGCGCCGAATCCCAGCGGGCGGGGGCGCCGAGCGGAGTCGACTCCCACGGGTACGCGCGATGGCGGGCGGCCATCGGCGTTTCACTCGAGAACAGGTGCGGCGTCCGCTTCATCGCGCCGGCCGGGTGCCGCCGGGCACCGGTGCGGTCGGGTTCCCCATGGACCACCTCGCTCGTACGACCGCGAACCTTGCCCGCTCCCCCCGTGAAGGCCAGGCGAAAGTCGCGGAATCGCGCGATCCCCGGCCGCCCTCGCGCTCAATCGAGCGAAGCGTAATACGCCGCCAGGTCGGCGATGTCGCGGTCCTGCAATGTTTCGGCCGCGGCCGCCATCACCGGCGCGAGGGCCGTGCCGCCGCGCGTGCCGGCACGGAACAGCTGCAGCTGGGTCGCGAGATAGGCGGCGTCCTGGCCGGCGAGTCGCGGGTGCATCGGATGGGTCGGCGTATCGCCGGGCCCGTGGCACGCGACGCAGACCGGGATGCGTCGCGCCGCGTCGCCGTCGTTCGCGAGCGCGCGACCGCGCGCGATCGCGGCGGCGGCCGCACCGGATCCGGCATCGGCCATCGCCGAAGACGGACGGGCCGGCGCCGGCACGGCCTGGGCTGCGTAATGCCGTGCCAGTGCGTCGAGCTCGCGCGCATCCAGTCCCGCCAGCGCCGGCTGCATGATCCCGCTGTGCCGCGTACCGCGCGCGTACGCGCGCAGCGTCGCCCGCAGGTACGCCTCGGATTGGCCGGCCAGCCGCGGGAACGCCCCGTCGCGGCCGGCACCGTCGCGGCCGTGGCAGCGGCTGCAGCTGGCGAGGATCGGCGTCGACGCCGACGGCCCGGCGCCGAGCGGCCCCAGGTCGGCGGCGCCACCGATCGCGCGCATCCGCTCGGCCTCCTCGCCGTGCGCGAGCGCGCGGAACTCGTCGGGGTCCATGTCCGGCAGCCGCCGGACGAACGCCACCATCGCCCACACCTCGTCCTCGCGTTCCTGCGCGAGCCAGCCGGGCATCGCGGTGTATTTCAGCCCGTGCCGGATCACCCAGAACGTCTCTTCGGCCGTCAGGCCGCCACGCGTGTCGTGCAGGCTCGGCGGCACCGGCAGCATGCGCGTCACCACCGGCGAGCGGGGCACGCCGGGCGCGCCGTGGCAAGGCATGCAACCGGTGGCGTAGTGGCCGGCGCCCTTCGTGACCAGCGCCGGGTCGTCGAGTGGCGGGGCCTGCATCCCGATCGTGGCGGTCGCCACCGATCGGCGCATCACGTAATGCAGGAACACGCGCGTCACCGCCCAGTGGCCGTCGCTCGCGGCGATCGGCATCAGCCCCGCCGACACGAACGCGAACCCGCCCACGGCGAGCGCGACCAGCACCGCGAGCACGCGCGCGAGCGCGAGCTTCCAGGAATCGCCGACGAGGCGCCGCCAGCCGCGCCGCACCGCCTGCCACACCCGGGCGAACGCGTCACGCATCGGCCACCCCCGCGCGCCGCGCGCGCAGCAGTGACGCGAGCAGCCACAGCGCCCCGGCGAGATAGGCGAACCCGCCGACGGTCAGCATCACCACGCCGCCGACGTGCTGGTCCTGCAGCGCCGACAGGCCGAAAGGCGTCGCGCCCCCGTGCGCGTACAGCGGCCGGCCGGCGAGCGCGAGCAGCACGCCGAGCAGCGTCATGTGCATCGACGTCATCAGCAGGCCACCGACACCGGCGGCGGCACGATCGCGCGCGGCGCCGCCGCCGCCGAACGCCGACAGCCACACCAGCGCGCCGACCGCGAAGAAGCTCGCCTGCTCGGCGACCAGCCCGCCGACCGAATGCCGCGCGACATGGTGCAGGCCTGGCGCGTGCCACGCCCAGACCACGACGAATTCCAGCGCCGACGCGACATACGGCGAGAACAGGACCGCGCGCGCGCCGCCGACGCGGCCGCGCAGCGGATCGAAGCGCGTGCCGGCGAGGCCGAGCGCGAGCAGCGGGCAGGCGATCGCGACCACCGCCATGTGCATCGTCATATGCGCCGCGAACGACTGCCGTGCGAGCGCCGGCAGCGGCCCGAGCCACGCGGCGGCGAGCACGACGGCACCGGCGATCGCGAACCGGGCGGGAGCGCGCGCGACGCTCACCGGCACGTCCCGATGACGACGAACGCGAGCGCGGTGTACACCACCGCGATCGCCGACAGCACGCACAGCAGGAAAGTCGCGAAGCCGAGGAAGCGCCGGCGGTCGGTCGGCGTCGCGGCGTCGCGCGGTGGCGCGCCCCCGTCGCGGTGCCGGCGCCAGCCACGCACGGCGGCCGTCGCGATCACCGCGAGCGCGACGATCGTGTACGCCCACAGCGCGCCGCGCGCGCCGTCGGGTGTCGCGATGCCGGGCGCCTTCTCGCAGGCGATCGCCGCGGTCACGTAGCACGCGACGAAATGCAGCAGCCACGCGGTCGGTGCGATCACCAGCGGCCACAGGCCGCCGCGATCGCGCGGATCGTCGAGGGGACGGCGCGCGTTCATGCGGAACCTCCGCCGACGAACGGGAACCCGGCGAGCACCGCCACCGTCACCACCACGGTGATCGCGACGAAATGCCAGTACAGCGCCACGTTCCGGATGTCGATGTCGTGGCGCGCGTCCATCCGCCCCGCGGCGCGCCGCGCCAGGCAGTACGCCTGCATCAGCACGCCGGCGGCGACATGCGCCGCCGCCCAGCCCGACAGCACCCACACCGTCGCCGGGTACACATGCGCGGTCGGATCGAACCCGGCGGCGCGCGGCGCCCACAGCAGCGCCACGGCACAGCCGGCCGCCAGCACCAGCGCCGCGCCGAGCACGACGTGGAACGCGACGCCGCGGTCGCGCGCGTTGAGTCGTCGCGCGAGCAGCGTCGCCGCCCACGCCGCGACGCCGAGGACGCCGGCGAGCGCGAACAGGTCCACCGCGACGCCGGGCAGCGGCCCCGGCGGGAAATCGGGATGCACCGTCCAGAAGAAGAAATAGCCGAACACGAGGCTCGCGAACGCCGTCAGGTCGCCGATCATCGTCACGAACATCGCCATCCAGCCGACCGAGCCGGCGCCCGAGGCGTACAGCGGCAGCACCACGCCGCGGCCGACGTCCTTCTCCGCCTTTTCCGGAATCCCGGCCGTGCCGGTCCACAGCCACGCGACGATCACCGCGATCGCCACGGCGCCGCTGACGCCGGCCGCGGCGTGATGCTCGAACACCGGGAAGATGAACGCGCCGCCGGTGAATGCCGCCGCCCACAGGGTCAGGAACGTCGGCCCCGGCACGCGCAGGCAGTACCGCGGCTCGGCGTCGAGCGTCGAGGTCACCAGTGTTTCGCGAAGGCCTTCGGGGGCGTCGGCGAGAAAGTGCTCGCCGGCCTCGACCTCCCGCGCCAGCGTCGGCTGGTCCCAGAGCGGATAGCGGCTGGTGATGGTCGGGATCGAACGCACGCCCCACGGTTTCGGCGGCAGCGGCGTCAGCCATTCGAGCGTGCCGGCGTGCCACGGATCGCGCAGGCCGCCGGTGCCGCGGCGCCGCACCGTGCGCACCGCGTCGACGACCAGCACGGCGATGCCGGCGGCGAGCAGGAACGCGCCGAGCGTCGACACGAGGTTCAACGCGTCCAGGCCCTGGCCGGCGCCGTACGTGTGCACGCGGCGCGGCATGCCCGCGAGCCCGGTCAGGTGCATCGGCAGGAAGGCGATGTTGAAGCCGGCGAACATCGCCCAGAACGCCAGCTTGCCGAGCCGCTCGGAAAGCGGGCGGCCGGTGAGCAGCGGGAAGTAGTAGACGATGCCGGCGACGACCGGGAACAGCATCCCGCCGATCAGCACGTAGTGCAGGTGCGCGACGATGAAATACGTGTCGTGCGCCTGGAAGTTGAACGGCGCGACCGCGATCATCACGCCGCTCAGGCCGCCGAGCACGAAGATCGCCAGCGCGCCGAGCACGAACAGCATCGGCACCGAGCGCACGAGGCGGCCCGCCAGCACCGTCGCCAGCAGCGCGAAGATCTGCACGCCGGTCGGCAGCGCGACGGCCTGCGAGGCCGCCGAGAAGAACGCCAGCGACACGTTCGGCAGCCCGGTGGTGAACATGTGGTGCACCCACAGCCCGAAACTCAGGAAGCCGGTACCGACCGCCGCCAGCACGATCCACGAATAGCCGACGATCGGCCGCCGCGCGAACGTCGGCACGATCATCGCCACCAGCGCGATCGACGGCAGGAAGATGATGTAGACCTCCGGGTGCCCGAAGATCCAGAACAGGTGCTGCCACAGCAGCGGGTCGCCGCCGCGCGCCGCGTCGAAGAACGGCCAGTCGGCGAGGCGCTGCAGCTCGAACAGGATGTCGCCGGCGATCAGCGGCGGGAACGCGAACAGGATCATCGCGCCGACCACGAGGATGTACCACGCGTAGAGCGGCATCAGGTGCACGCGCATGCCCGGCGGCCGCGTCATCAGCACGCCGACGATCAGCTCCACCGCCGCCGCGATCGACGCCACCTCGATGAAGCTCAGGCCGAGCAGCCAGACGTCGGCGCCGGGCCCGTCCTGGTAGCTCGTGGTCAGCGGCGGATACATGAACCAGCCGCCCTGCGGCGCCGCGTCGAAGAAGATCGAACCGCACACGAACACGCCGCCGATCAGGAAACACCAGAACCCGAACGCCGACAGCCGCGGGAACGGCAGTTCGCGCGCGCCGAGCAGCGGCGGCAGCAGCCGGATCGCGAACGCCTCGAAGATCGGCACCGCGAACAGGAACATCATCACCGAGCCGTGCAGCGAGAACAGCTGGTTGTAGGTTTCCGGCGCCACCAGGTCGTTTTCCGGCACCGCCAGCTGCAGCCGCATCACCAGCGCCAGCAGCCCGGCGAACAGGAAGAACACGACCGAGGTCACGGTGTACCAGTCGCCGACATGGCTGTTGTTCACCGCCGACCAGTACCGCCAGCCGGTCGGCGACCGCCATGCGGCCGCGAGGCGCGCGGCGCGCGGATCGTCGGCGGCCGCGCTCACTGCAGGTGCTCCAGCCAGCGCGCGATCGCGTCGAGCTCGGCGTCGGGCAGGTGGCCGAAGGGCGGCATCGTCGCGTCGGGCTTCAGTGCATGCGTGGCGCCGATCCAGCGCCGGAAACCGTCGACGTCGTTCGCCGCGGCACCCGCGGCGAGCAGCCGGCGACTGCCGACGTGGGTCAGGTCCGGTCCGGTCGTGCCGCGCGCCGGGGTGCCGCGGACCGCATGGCAGGCGGCGCAGCCGTGCCGCAGGAACGCGTCGTGGCCCCGACGCGTCGTCGCCGTATCCGGCACGCGCGCCGGCGCGGCCTGCCGACGCAGCCACGCGGCGAATTCGGCGCGCGTGACCACGACCGCCGTGAACCGCATCCGCGCATGCGACGTGCCGCAGAACTCCGCGCACGCGCCGGCGAACACGCCGGTGCGCGTCGGCTCCAGCACCAGGGTGTTGCGTCGCCCGGGGATCACGTCGAGCTTGCCGCCCAGTTCCGGCACCCAGAACGCATGGATCACATCGGGGCTGGTCAGTTCGAACCTCGTGCGTTCGCCGACCGGCAGCCACACCTCGTTCGCGAGCGTCACCGGCGCGACGCCTTCGAAGCCCGCGTAGCGCACGCGCCACCAGTACTGTTCGCCCGACACCTCGATGCGGGCGCCGGCGCGCGTGCCGGGCTCGCGCAGCGGCGGCATCATCGCGAGCCCGCGTACCAGCAGCGCGCCGAGCACGAGCGTCGGCACCACCAGTCCGCCGATCAGGATGAGCCGGCGTCCCGCTTCCGCCGACAGCGCCGGGCCCCGCCGCCACAGTGCATGCAGTGCGAGCCCGATCACCGCCGACCACACCAGCGCCGCGCCGATCACCATCACCACCAGCAGCCGGGCGGTGGCCTCGGCTTCGGTGCCGGCGGGCGCGAGCGTGCCGGTGCGCAGGCCGGCGCATCCGGTCTGGCACAGCAGCAGTGTGAGCATCAAGGCGTTCCGATGCCGGGGGCGGGACATCTCCGTTCCAGGCGAGGCGGCGAACCCCAGCTTCGCGGCCGGCGTGCAAGGCACCGTGAACGCGCAATTTTTACCGATGCACCCGGAAGGAATTGCCCGCGTGCACCGGCGCCGTGTCACGGCGCACCGACAGCCGCGCGTGTCTTCTGGTTCGCCTGCGCCGCGTGCATCCCGGACCGGTACGCGGACGCAGTGGCAATCGGTCCGGAAGCAAGGAGCTATCACGATGGCGAACAATCGCAACGACAACCGCGGCGGCGAGCAGGAACGCGAGCGCGACTCGATGGGCCGTTTCAAGGACGAGGACGGCGGCAACCAGCAGTCGGGCAACCGCGGATCGCAGGGCGGCAACCAGCAGAGCGGTCGCGACAGCGAGAGCAACCGCGGCAATGCCGACCAGCCGCGCGACGAGGAAGGTCGCTTCACCGACGACGACAGCGGCTCCGGCCGCGGCGGTTCGCGCGGCAGCCGCTGACGCGCACCGGCGGTCCGGCGCTCCGCGCCGGGCCGCATCCGTGCAGACTCCGGGGATGCCCCGCGCCCGCCGCCCGCCCCGCGTTCCGCCCGTCGCCGACGACGGCTTCGTCCGCGTCCGCGGCGCGCGCCACAACAACCTGAAGGATATCGACGTGGCGATCCCCCGGGACCGCCTCGTGGTGTTCACGGGCGTGTCGGGCTCGGGCAAGTCGTCGCTGGCGTTCGGCACGCTTTATGCCGAGGCGCAGCGGCGCTATCTCGATTCGGTCGCGCCTTACGCGCGGCGGCTGATCGAGCAGCAGGCGCCGCCCGAGGTCGACGCGATCGACGGCCTGCCGCCGGCGGTCGCGCTGCAGCAGCAACGCGGCACTCCGACCGCGCGCTCGTCGGTCGGCAGCGTCACCACGGTGTCGAATTCACTGCGGATGCTCTATTCGCGTGCCGGCGACTATCCGCGCGGCGCGCCGCAGGTGCATGCCGACGGCTTCTCGCCGAACACGCCGACCGGCGCCTGTCCGACGTGCCACGGCCTCGGCCGCGTGCTCGAAGTCAGCGAAGCGTCGCTGGTACCCGATCCCGCGCTGTCGATCCGCGAACGCGCCATCGCCGCGTGGCCGCCGGCGTGGCACGGCCAGAACCTGCGCGACATCCTCGTGACGCTCGGCTACGACGTCGACGTGCCGTGGAAGTCGCTGCCGAAGAAGCAGCGCGACTGGATCCTGTTCACGGACGAGCAGCCGACGGTGCCGGTGTATGCGGGCTACACGCCGGCGGAGACGCGCCGCGCGCTGAAGCGCAGGGAAGAGCCGAGCTACATGGGCACCTACACCAGCGCGCGCCGCTACGTGCTCCACACCTACGCGACCAGCGGCAGCGCGATGATGAAGAAGCGCGTCGCCCGCCACCTGCTCGGCGGCGCCTGCCCGGCCTGCGACGGCAAGCGCCTGAAGCCGGAGGCGCTCGCGGTGAAATTCGCCGGCCTCGACATCGCCGCGCTGTCGGCGCGGCCGCTGGACGACGTGGCGACCCGGCTGCGCGGCGCGCTCGACGGCGCCGCCGCCCGCACGCGCGCCGCGGTGCACCCCGAGCAGGCGCTGGCCGCCGAACGCCTCGCCGGTGAAGTGCTGGCGCGGATCGAGGCGATCGCCCGGCTCGGCCTCGGTTACCTGTCGCTCGATCGCAGCACGCCGACGCTGTCGCCGGGCGAACTGCAGCGTCTGCGGCTGGCGACGCAGCTGCGGTCGAAACTGTTCGGCGTGGTCTACGTCCTCGACGAACCGTCGGCCGGCCTGCACCCGGCCGATACCGCCGCGCTGCTCGACGCGCTGGTGGCGCTGCGCGATGCGGGCAATTCGGTGTTCGTCGTCGAGCACGAACTCGACGTGGTGCGCCGCGCCGACTGGATCGTCGACGTCGGCCCGGAGGCCGGCGAGCAGGGTGGCCGCATCGTCTACAGCGGGCCGCTCGCCGGACTGCACGACGTCGCCGCGTCGCGCACGCGCGAATGGCTCGACGCGCCCGCGGCGGTGCCGCGCGCGGTGCGCGAGCCCACCGGCTGGCTGCGGCTCGCCGGCATCCACCGCAACAACCTGCACGGGCTCGATGTCGACTTCCCGCTCGGCGTGCTGACGGCAGTCACCGGCGTGTCGGGTTCGGGCAAGTCGACGCTCGTCACGCAGGTGCTCGTCGACCTGCTCGCCGCGCACCTCGGCCACGAACCGCCGCCCCCGGAGGAGCCCGACGCGCTGCTGCACGAGACACCGGCGGGCACGACCGTCGGCCGCGTCGTCGCCGGACTCGACGCGGTCACGCGCCTCGTGCAGGTCGACCAGAAGCCGATCGGGCGCACGCCGCGCAGCAATCTGGCGACGTACACCGGGCTGTTCGACCCGGTGCGCCGGCTGTTCGCGGCGACGCCGCTGGCGCGAAAGCGCCGCTACGACGCCGGCCGGTTCTCGTTCAACGTCGCCAAGGGCCGCTGCGAAACCTGCGCCGGCGAGGGTTTCGTGTCGGTCGAGCTGCTGTTCATGCCGCATGTCTACGCGCCGTGCCCCACATGCCACGGCGCGCGCTACAACGCGGCGACGCTCGAGGTGGAATATCGCGACCGCAACATCGCCGACGTGCTGCGCATGACGGTCGACGAGGCGGCGGACTTCTTCGCCGACACGCCGGCGATCCGCCATCCGCTCGACGTGCTGCGCGAAGTCGGGCTCGGCTACCTGCGGCTCGGCCAGCCGGCGACCGAGATCAGCGGCGGCGAGGCGCAGCGCATCAAGCTGGCCACCGAACTGCAGCGGGCGCAGCGCGCCGGCACCGTGTACCTGCTCGATGAACCGACGACCGGCCTGCACCCGGCCGACGTCGACCGGTTGCTCGCGCAGCTGCAGCGCCTCGTCGATGCCGGCAACACGGTGATCGTGGTCGAGCACGACCTGACGCTGGTGGCCGCGTGCGACTGGGTGATCGACCTGGGCCCGGGCGCCGGCGCCGAGGGCGGGCGCGTGGTCGCGGTGGGGCCGCCGGCCACCGTCGCGCGCGCGGCGGGCAGCCGCACCGCACCGTGGCTGCGCCGGGTGTTCGGCCGGGCAGGGTAGGCTGTCGCGATGCCCCGCACCGATGCCACCTTCGCCGGCCACGACGGCCAGCAGCTCGCCGCGCGCATCGACCGGCCCGACGGCGACGTGCGCGCGTGGGCGGTGTTCGCGCACTGCTTCACCTGCAGCATGGACGGTCGCGCCGCGAGCCACGTGTCGCGGGCGCTGGCCCGGCACGGCATCGGCGTGCTGCGTTTCGACTTCACCGGTCTCGGCGCCAGCGAAGGCGACTTCGCCGACACGCACTTCAGCTCCAATCTCGCCGACCTGCACGCCGCGATCGGTTTCCTGCGCACCGAGTACGCGGCGCCGCGGCTGCTCGTCGGCCACAGCCTCGGCGGCGCGGCGGTGCTCGCGATCGCCGGCCAGGTGCCCGAGGTGCGCGCCGTGGCGACGATCGGTGCGCCCGCCGACCCGGCGCATGTCGTGCACCAGTTCGAGGACGAGATCGACGAGATCCGGGCGGACGGCGAGGCCGAGGTCCGCCTCGGCGGTCGCCCGTTCACGATCCGCCGCGAGTTCCTCGCCGATGTCGCCGCGCAGGATCCGGACGCGCGCATCGCCGCGCTCGACGCGGCGCTGCTGGTGATGCACTCACCCGTCGACCGCGTGGTGGGCATCGACCAGGCGGCCGCGATCTACGCGCGCGCGAAGCATCCGAAGAGCTTCATCGCGCTCGACGGCGCCGATCACCTGCTCACCGGGCGCGAGGACGCGGCCTGGGCCGCGAGCCTGATCGCCGCGTGGAGCGCGCGGTACCTGGACTGAGCCGGGCGCGCCGGCGTCAATCCGGCAGGCCGGCCCGGCGCAATCCGTCCGCGAGACGCGAGAGATCCTCCTCGCGATG
>CBIHMN010000002.1:0-29245 GCA_966211005.1 uncultured Arenimonas sp. | reverse complement strand
GCCGAGCGCGATTACGGGCAGCTTCTGGAAGAGGGCATCGGCGTCGAGCGCGACATCGCCGAAGCCCTTCGCTGGTACGAACGCGCCGCGGAGCATGGCGACGGCTACGCCCTGTGGCGCCTGGGCATCGCGCACGTGGAAGGCGGGCCGGGCCGCGCCGTCGATCCGGTGCGCGCGGTCGACTATTTCCGCGACGCGATCGAGGCCGGCAATGGCGACGCCCTCGTCAGCATGGCGGTGATGTACGCCAGCGGTTCCGGCGTCGATCAGGATCTCGGGCAGGCCCTCGCGTACTACCGTCGCGGCGCCGACGCGGGCGAGGCGCACGCGTTCCGTGGGCTGGCGCTGATGGCGCTGCGCGGCGAAGGCATGGCGCCCGATCCGGAGCTGGCGCGGCTGCACTACGAGAAGGCGATCGAGCTCGGCAACGCGGAGGAACCGGCACTGCGCGACGCGATCAACGAGGCGCTGGGGTTGCCCCCCGCGCCGAAGGACGCCAAACGCGTTTCGAGCGACGCCGAACCGGGCAAGTGAATCCGGGGCGGAGGCGAATTCACGGCCTCCTGCGTCCCGTGCCCGCAATCTGGCCTGCCACCGGCCACGGATCCCGTGATGTACCCGCGCGACATCGATTACCTGAAGGCGATCCTTGAGAGCGCGACGCATCACGGCCTGCTGGTGACCGACAACAGCGGTGTCATCCGCCTGCACAACTCGGCGGCGGCGGCGATCTTCCACTACCGCCGCGACGAACTCGTCGGTCTGGACGCCGGCGTCCTGTTCACGCCCGAGGACCGCGAGCAGCGTGCCCCGCACCGCGAGATGGTGGCGTGCCTGGCGAACGGGTGCGCGGCCGACTTCCGCTGGCATCTGCGCAAGGACGGGAGCCGCTTCTGGGCCGACGGCATGATCTACCCGTTGCGCAGTGCCAACGGCACGCACCAGGGCTACGTGAAGATCCTGCGTGACGCCACCGAGGACAAGCACCGCGTCGAGGAGTTCGAGCGCATGGCGCTCACCGACAGCCTGACCGAGCTCGCCAATCGCGCCGAGTTCGAAGCCTCGCTCGCCTACGCGGTGGAGAAGGCGCGGCGCTCCGGCGCACGGCTGATCGTCCAGATGATCGACCTGGACCGCTTCAAGGCGGTCAACGACCGCCTGGGACACGCGGCGGGCGACTCGCTGCTCCAGCAGGCCGCCGCGCGGATGCGCGACACCGTGCGCGGCGCCGACCTGCTGGCACGCGTCGGCGGCGACGAGTTCGCCCTGCTGCAGACGGACGTCACCGACGCCGAAGTCGGCGGCGTGGTCGCCGACAAGGTGATCCAGGCGCTGTCGGAGCCCTTCGAGATCGAAGGGGAGCAGGTGTCGATCGGTGCCAGCGTCGGGATCAGCGTGTGCCCGGACGATGCCGACCACGCCGAGCAGCTGATGCGCAATGCCGATCGCGCGCTGTACCAGGTCAAGGAGGAAGGTCGGAACACCTATCGTTATTTCACGCCCGAACTCGACGAGGCGGCCCATCGCCGGCAGCACGAACTGGCGACGCTGGAGCGGGCCATCGACGAGCAGGCGCTCGCGCTCGAATTCCAGCCGCTGGTCGACCGCGACGGCGTGCCGCTCGGCGTCGAGGCGCTGCTGCGGTGCACGGCGCCGGGGTGGAAGGACGAGCCGATCGAACGCCTGCTCGAGCTGGCCGGCAGCGCCGGCCAGCGGGTCCGGCTGACGCACTGGGTGATCGGGCAGGCGGCCTCGCACCTCCAGCGCTGGCAGCGTGACCGGTGGCCCGGGCTGAAGCTGACGCTGAACCTGTGGAGCGAGGATCTGGACACGGCGGCCGTCCTCGAGCAGCTGCGCGACGCGATCGCCGCCGCCGGGCTGGACATGCGCGACCTCGATTTCGACATCCCCGAACGGCAATTCGACCTGGCGCGCCATACCGGGGTGCTCTCGGCGCTGCAGGGCATCGGCAGCGGCACCACGCTGGACGACTTCGGGAGCGGGCATCTGTCGTTGCTGGCGCTCAGCGACGCGCCGCTGGACCGGGTGAAGCTCGACATGCGTTTCGTCCCCGACATCGGCCGCAGTCGCCGCAGCCAGGCGATCGCCGCCTCCGTGCGTGGCGTGGCGCACGCCTATGGCTGGAAAGCGGTGGCCGAGCACGTCGAATCGGCGGCGGAAGCGGACTTCCTCCGGCGGGAAGGCTGGGACGCGATGCAGGGCCATCACTTCGGCGCGCCGATGCCCGCGGACGAGATGGACGCCTGGCTGCACGCCCGCGAACGCTGAACAGGCGCGGCCCGGCGGACGCTTCCGCTCCGAGGGCGCGCTGGGGCAGACTCGCATCGACCCGCCTCGCGTCCGGCGACGGGTCGAACGCAGGCAAGCGACCGGACGCGGTGGCGAGGGGGAACCCGTGCGTCCGACCGATATCGCGAATCCCGACTACTTCCACAAGGTCGTCGACTGCCAGTGGGCCTGTCCGGCGCACACGCCGGTCCCCGAATACATCCGGCTGATCGCGGCGGGGCGCTATTCCGACGCCTACCTCGTGAACTGGAACAGCAACGTCTTCCCCGGGATCCTCGGGCGCACCTGCGACCGGCCGTGCGAGCCGGCGTGCCGGCGCGGGCGGGTGGAGGAGGGCAACGGCGAGAAACCGGAGCCCGTCGCCATCTGCCGGCTCAAGCGCGTCGCCGCCGACTTCAAGGACGACATCCGCGCGCGGCTGCCGAAGCCCGCGGAGCGGAAGAACGGCAAGCGCATCGCCTGCGTCGGCGCCGGGCCGTCGTCGCTCACCGTCGCGCGCGACCTCGTGCCGCTCGGCTATGAAGTGGTCGTGTTCGAGGCCGACGCGAAGGGCGGCGGCTTCATGCGCACGCAGGTGCCGCGCTTCCGGCTGCCGGAAGCGGTGATCGACGAGGAGGTGGGCTACATCCTCGACCTCGGCGTCGATTTCCGCGGCGGCGTGCGCATCGATTCGATGCGCGCGCTGATGGCGCAGGGGTTCGACGCGATCTACGTCGGCTCCGGCGCGCCGCGCGGGCGCGACCTCGACCTGCCCGGTCGCGCCGAAGCGGCGGCGAAGATCCACATCGGCATCGACTGGCTCGCGAACGTGTATTTCGGGCATGTCACCGGCGTCGGCCGGCGCGTGATCGTGCTCGGCGGCGGCAACACGGCGATGGACTGCTGCCGCAGCGCGCGCCGGCTCGGCGGCGAGGAAGTGAAGGTGATCGTGCGCTCGGGCTTCGACGAGATGAAGGCCAGCCCGTGGGAGAAGGAGGACGCGATGCACGAAGGCATCCCGATCCTCGACTACCGCGTGCCGAAGGCGTTCGAGCACGAGAACGGCGTGCTGACCGGGATGTGGTTCGAACGCGTGCGCGCGGTGCGCGACGAACGCGGTCGCCGCCAGCTGGTGCCCACCGGCGAGCCCGACGAGTTCCACGCCTGCGACGAGGTGCTGGTCGCGGTCGGCCAGGAGAACGCGTTTCCGTGGATCGAGCGCGACGTCGGCATCGCCTTCGACGAATGGGGCATGCCGGCCGTCGACCAGCGGACGCACCAGTCGTCGCGACCCGACGTGCTGTTCGGCGGCGACGCCGCGTTCGGGCCGAAGAACATCATCTGGGCCGTCGCGCACGGCCACGAGGCGGCGCTGTCGATCGACCTGCTGCTGTCGGGCGGCGACACGCGCGTGCGGCCCGACCCGCTGGTGCGGATGCACTCGCAGAAGATGGGCATCCACGAGTGGGCGTACGACAACGACGTTTCCGGCGACGAGCGCCACAAGGTGCCGTGGGTGGCGCCGGAGAAGGCGCTGGCGAGCATCGCGCAGGAAGTGGAGCTCGGCTTCGACCCGGCCACCGCGTGGAAGGAAGCGCAGCGCTGCCTGAACTGCGACGTGCAGACGGTGTTCCTGCGCGACCGCTGCATCGAATGCGACGCCTGCGTCGACATCTGCCCGATGGACTGCCTCACGTTCACCGCCGATGGCGAGGAACCCGAGCTGCGCCCGCGCCTCACCGCGCCGGCGCTGAACCTGCTGCAGGACCTGTACGTCTCCGACGGCCTGAAGACCGGACGCGTGATGGTGAAGGACGAGGACGTCTGCCTGCACTGCGGCCTGTGCGCCGAGCGCTGTCCGACCGGCGCGTGGGAAATGCAGAAGTTCCTGCTGCAGACGCCGAAGGCCTGCGGCGCCCGCGGAGCCGCCGCGTGACCCCGATCGCCGCGGTCAACGACTTCGTCGTCAAGTTCGCCAACGTCAACGGCTCCGGCAGCGCCTCGGCGAACGAGCTGTTCGCGAAGGCGATCCTGCGGATGGGCGTGCCGGTGAGCCCGCGCAACATCTTCCCGTCGAACATCCAGGGCCTGCCGACGTGGTACGAGGTGCGCGTGAGCGCCGCCGGCTGGCTCGGTCGCCGCGGCGGGATCGACCTGATGGTGGCGATGAACCCGCAGACGTGGGACGCCGACGTCGCCGAACTCTCGCCGGGCGGCTATCTGTTCTTCGACAGCACGCGGCCGATCGCGAAGTCGAAGCTGCGGGACGACGTGACGCTGCTCGGCATGCCGCTCACCGCGATGTGCAACGAGCACTACGCCGATCCGCGCCAGCGCCAGCTGTTCAAGAACATCATGTACCTCGGTGCGCTGTCGGTGCTGCTGGGCGTCGACCCGGCGGTGATCGAGGGGCTGTTCGCCGAGCAGTACCGCGGCAAGGAGAAACTGCTCGACGCCAACCGCGACGCGCTGCGCATCGCCCGCGAGTGGGCCGCCGCGAACCTGCCGCATCCGATCGGCCTGCAGGTGCGCCGTGCGGACGCGGTCGGCGACCGCATCTTCGTCGACGGCAACACGGCCGCCGCGCTCGGCTGCGTCTACGGTGGCGCCAC
Source organism: uncultured Arenimonas sp. (assembly GCA_966211005.1). Lineage (GTDB taxonomy): Bacteria > Pseudomonadota > Gammaproteobacteria > Xanthomonadales > Xanthomonadaceae > Arenimonas. Next base: position 24,344 of record CBIHMN010000002.1, on the reverse strand, counting down.
GGTGTGCGCGTGGTATCCGATCACGCCCTCGTCGTCCCTGGCCGAGGCGTTCGAGAAGTACTGCATGAAGTACCGGGTCGACCCGGTCACGAAGCAGAACCGGTTCGCGATCATCCAGGCCGAGGACGAGATCGCGTCGATCGGCATGGTGGTCGGCGCCGGCTGGAACGGCGCGCGCGCGTTCACGACCACCTCCGGGCCCGGCGTGTCGCTGATGAACGAGTTCATCGGGCTGGCGTACTTCGCCGAGATCCCGGTCACGATCATCGACGTGCAGCGCGGCGGCCCGAGCACCGGCATGCCGACGCGCACGCAGCAGAGCGACGTGCTGGCCGCCGCCTACGCCTCGCACGGCGACACGAAGCATGTGCTGCTGTTCCCGGAAGACCCGGCCGAGTGCTTCGACTTCGCCGCCGCCGCGCTCGATCTCGCCGACCGGCTGCAGACGGTGGTGTTCGTCATGACCGACCTCGACATCGGCATGAACCAGCGCCTGTGCGCGCCGTTCGCGTGGGACCCGGCGCGCGCCTACGACCGCGGCAAGGTGCTGAGTGCCGAAGACCTCGACGCCGGGCGTGAATTCGCCCGGTACAAGGACCTCGACGACGACGGCATCCCGTACCGCACGTACCCCGGCACGCACCCGGACAAGGGCGCGTACTTCACCCGCGGCACCTCGCGCGACCCGCACGCGCGCTATTCCGAGCGCGGTCCGGACTACGTCTACAACATGCAGCGCCTGCTGCGGAAATTCGACAGCGCGAAAGCTCTCGTCCCGCAGCCCATCGAGCACCGCACCCCGGCAGGAGCGGCTTCAGCCGCGACTCCGATGCAGGCGCGCCCGGCCCCGACGCCCTCCGGGGCGATCTACTACGGCTCCACCAGCCCGGCGATGGACGAGGCGGTGGCATTGCTCGAGGCCTCCGGCACGCCACTCGACACCCTCCGCGTCCGCGCCTTCCCGTTTCCCGATGCCGTGCGCGACTTCATCCTCGCGCACGAGCGCGTCTTCGTCGTCGAACAGAACCGCGACGCGCAGCTGCGCAGCCTGCTGGTGAACGAGTTCGATCTCGATCCGGCGCGGCTGGAACCGGTGCTGCATTACGACGGCACGCCCATCACCGCGCGCTTCATCGTCGAACAGATCCGGAGACGCCGCCCATGACCTGGATCGCCAAACCCGCCCTGCGCCACCCCACGCTCGCGTGCAACCGGGTCGGTTTCACCCGCCGCGACTACGAAGGCAAGGTCAGCACGCTCTGCGCGGGCTGCGGCCATGATTCGATCTCGGCGGCGATCATCCAGGCCTGCTGGGAACTCGACATCGAGCCGCATCGCGTCGCCAAGCTCTCCGGCATCGGCTGCAGTTCCAAGACGCCGGACTATTTCCTCGGCCAGTCGCACGGCTTCAACACGGTGCATGGCCGCATGCCGAGCGTGCTCACCGGCGCCAACCTCGCCAACCGTTCGCTGCTGTACCTCGGCGTGTCCGGCGACGGCGATTCGGCGTCGATCGGCATGGGCCAGTTCGTGCACGCGCTGCGCCGCGGCGTGAACATGACCTATATCGTCGAGAACAACGGCGTGTACGGGCTCACGAAGGGCCAGTTCAGCGCGACCGCCGACCAGGGCTCGACCTCCAAACGCGGCGTCGTCAACGCGCACACGCCGATCGACCTCGTCGCGCTCGCGCTGCAGCTCGGCGCGACGTACGTCGGGCGCGGCTTCTCCGGCGACAAGGCGCAGCTGGTGCCGCTGATCAAGGGCGCGATCGCGCACCGCGGCGCCGCGTTCCTCGACGTCATCAGTCCCTGCGTCGCGTTCAACAACCACGACGGCAGCACGAAGAGCTACGCGTACGTGCGCGAGCACAACGACGCGGTGAACCGGCTCGACGTGATCCCGCAGCGGGCGGAAATCGCCGTGGACTACGCGCCAGGCACCACCGTCGACGTGCAGCAGCACGACGGCACGTGGCTGCGGCTGCACAAGCTCGACCCCGCGCACGACGCGCGCGACCGCATCGCCGCGATGAACCACGTGCAGGCGCGCCAGGCGCTGGGCGAAGTGGTGACGGGACTGCTCTACGTGGACCCGGACGCGGGCGACCTGCACGCGCATCTGCACACCGTCGACACGCCGCTCAACGAACTCGGGGTGGACGAACTCTGTCCCGGCATCGACACGCTGGCGCGCGTCAACGCCGGCCTGCGCTAGCCGGAAACGTCCACCGAGCGGGAACCGCCGTCGATGTGCTGCTCCAGCCCCTTCATCCGCAGCACGATCGCGAGCACCTGCTCCCACGTCACGTCCTTCAGGTGCAGCGTCACGTTGCCCTGCACCGTGTCGGACACGACCAGGTTGAAGCCGCCCTCCTCGGCGAGCAGCTGCAGGGCCGAGCGCACCGGGATGTCGTTGAAATGCCAGTCCGTCTTCGCGACGCGCGACGCCGCGGCGTCCATTTCGATGGAAGCGAGCGCATGGGCCGGCACCGGCAGGACGGCCGCGCCGAACAGTGCCGCCAGGCTGGTGCCGACGACTCCCATGGTTCTTCCGACGCGACGGTTCGTGTTCATGGGCGCGAGCATGGGGCGCCGAGGATGACCGGCGGCTGATCCGTTCCGGTCCGTCGCCTCGACCGGGGGTCATCGATTCAGCAACATCGCCGGTGGCGTGAAGGGTCGAGCCCTGACGTTCGGCAGATGGTGGCCCCGCGGGACGGAGCTAGCCTCGGTGCATGTTCCGTCCGACCGTCCTGCTGTCGTGCCTCGCGCTGCTCGTCGCGTCGTCGCGCGCGGAGGCCGCGTCGGAACCCGTGCGCACCGATCACCTGCAGTCGCGCCTCGTCGCCGACGCCACGGCCGCGGTGCCTGGCCGCACGCTGACGCTCGGCCTGCTGCTCGAGCACGATCCGCACTGGCATACGTACTGGCGCAACCCCGGCGATTCCGGGCTCGCGACCGACCTCGAACTCGTGCTGCCGGCAGGCGTCGTCGCCTCGCCGATCGCTTGGCCGCACCCGGAACGCTTCGAACTCGCCGAAATCGTCAACTACGGTTTCGGCGGCCGCCGGCTGCTGCCGGTCGCGATCGCGATTCCGGCCGGTTACGCAGCGCCCACGCTTCCGGTGCAGGCGAAGGCGAGCTGGCTGGTCTGCGAGGAAGAATGCATCCCGGGCAAGGCGCAGTACGCACTGGAACTGCCGGTCGCGGCGACGGCCACCCCCGACGCCCGCTGGTCCGCCGATTTCGCCGCCGCCCGGGCCGACGCGCCGCGCCCCGCGGCGACGCCGCTCGTGCTCGCGCAGGACGGCGAGGACATCGTGCTGTCGCTGCCGGACCCGGAAGCGACGCCGGCGCGATGGACGTGGGTCCCGGAAACGCCGGACATCGTCGCCAACGCCGCCGGCCCGCGCTGGCAGCGTGTCGGCGCCGGCTGGGAGGCGCGCTGGCCGAAAAGCGGATATTTCACCGCGCTGCCGGCCGATGCCGCGTTCGTCGCGATCGAAGAGGGCCTCGCCGGGACGTCGGCATGGCGCTTCACCGCGACCGCCGCCGCCCCGGACGCCGGCGGCTTCGGCCGGGAATCGGTACTGGTGTTCGCGACGGGCATGTTGCTGCTCGTCGTCGCCATGGCGTTCGCCATCCGCGCGTCGCTCCGGCAGCGCGCCCTTTCCGCCCGCTCCGAGGAGACCGACCGATGAAAGCCCCGCTGCTCGCCGCCTGTCTGACGCTCGCCGCCGTGGCCGGTTGCGGCCCCGGCGTCGACATGACCGCCATCGCCGCCACCGCCGTCGCGAAAGTCGGCCAGCCCGCTCCCGCCTTCGAGCTCGTCGACGCGTCGGGCGCGAAGCGCTCGCTCGCGGAATTCGCCGGCCGGACCGTGGTGCTGGAATGGAACAACCCCGGCTGCCCGTTCGTGAAGAAGCACTACGCCGGCAACATGCAGGCGCAGCAGAAGGCCGCGACCGCGGCCGGCGTCGTCTGGCTCACGATCAACTCCGGCGCGCCCGGCAAGCAGGGCCATATGGACGGCGAGGACGCCGCGGAATTCGTCGCCGACAAGGGCGCCGCGCCGACCGCTTACCTGCTCGACCCGCAGGGCACCGCCGGCCGCGCGTACGGGGCGCTGACCACGCCGCATATGTACGTGATCGACCCGGCCGGCGTGCTGCGTTACGCGGGCGGCATCGACAGCCACCAGAGCGCCGATCCGGATGATGTCGCGGGCGCGACGCAGTACGTGCCGAAGGCGCTCGCCGAGCTCGCGGCGGGGCAGCCGGTGAGCGAGCCGGTGACGCGGCCGTATGGCTGCGACGTGAAGTACGCCCGATGACCGTGTGACGCCGAAGCGGACGGTCAGCGGGCCGCCGCGTCCTCCAGCGTCGCCATGTCGATCACGAAGCGATAGCGCACGTCGCTTCGCTCCATACGCGCGAAGGCGTCGCCGATCTCGTCCATCCGGATCATCTCGCATTCCGGCAGCACGCCGTTCGCGGCGCAGAAATCGAGCAGCTCCTGCGTCTCGGGAATGCCGCCGATCAGCGAGCCGGCGATGCGGCGACGGCCGAGGATCAGCGGCACGGTGCTCACTTCCTCCAACGGCCCGACCTGGCCGACGATCGCGAGCGTGCCGTCGACGTCCAGCAGCGGCAGGTACGCGTCGAGGGCGTGCTTCACCGGCACGGTGTCGACAATCAGGTCGAACGACGAGGCCGCCGTGGCCATCGCATCGGCGTCCGTGGAATCGAGCAGGCGGTGCGCGCCGAGCGCGCGCGCGTCGTCGGCCTTGCCGTGTCCGCGGCTGAGCACGGTCACGTCCGCACCCATCGCCACCGCGAGTTTCACCGCCATGTGGCCAAGCCCCCCGAGGCCGACGACGCCGACGCGCCGCCCGGGCCCGACGCCGAACTCCTTCAGCGGCGAATACGTCGTGATCCCGGCGCACAGCAGCGGGCCGGTGCGCGCCGGGTCGAGGCCGGCCGGCACGCGCAGGACGAACGCCTCGCGCACGACGATGTGCCGCGAATAGCCGCCGAGCGTGACTTCGCCGCTGACGGCGTCGACGCCGTTGTACGTGTCGGTGCGGCCGGCGCGGCAGTACTGTTCGCGGCCCGCGGCGCACTGGTCGCAGTGGCGACAGCTGTCGACCATGCAGCCGACGGCGACAGTGTCGCCGACGCGGTACTGCGTCACGGCGCCACCGGTGTCGATGACGCGGCCGACGATCTCGTGGCCCGGCACGCACGGGTAGGCGGTCCAGCCCCAGTCGTTGCGAGCGAAGTGCAGATCGGTGTGGCAGACGCCGCAGTACGCGATCTCGATCGCGACGTCGTCGGGCCGCAGCGCGCGGCGGTCGAAGGCGTAGGGCGCAAGCGGAGTCGTGGGGCTCCGGGCGGCGTAGCCGAGGGTCAACATCGCGGCGCTCCAGGGCGGGCAGCCCAGCGTACGCCGTTACTCGTCGCCGTGCCGCGCGAACTCGCTCGTGGTGCCGTCGTCGGCGACCAGCAGCACGGCGTAGCCGGGCGTCGCGCCCGACGGCACTTCCATGCCGGGCGAACCGATCGGCATGCCCGGTGCGGTCAGGCCGCGCGCGTCGGGTCGTTCGGCGAGCAGCCGCTTCACGTCGTCGGCCGGCACGTGGCCTTCGACGAAATAGCCGTCGACCTGCGCGGTATGGCACGACGCCTTGCCGACGGGCACGCCGACGTCCTTGCGGACCGGTTCCAGGTCGTGGGTTTCCACGACCTCGACCGCGAAACCCGACGCCTCCATGTGTTTCACCCAGCCGGCGCAGCAGCCGCAGGTCGGGCTCTTGTGCACCAGCACGCGCGGCAGCGCCGCATCCACCGCCGCCGGCGACGCCGCCGCTCGTGCCGCCGGCGCCTCGCTCACGGCTTCGGTCGCCACCGCGGCGGTCGCGCGCGCACTGGCAGGCGCCGTCGCGGGCGCCGGTGCGTCCTCCGCACAGGCCACGAGCGCGAAAGCCAGCGGCGACATCGCCGCGACACGGATCAATATGTTCATCGACGTTCCCGGAAAGGATGCACGGCCGGAAGGATACTCCGGACGCGGGGCCGCGCCCGGAACCCTTCCATCACGCCGCCGGTTCGTCGAAACGCAGGTTCTCGGTGCGGATCCAGCCGCGCTCGCTGTGGCGGTCCTCGCACCACCACGCGCCGTGCGCGGCGTCTTCCCACATCAGCCGCACCACGTCGCCGGGCGACACCGTCAGCTCGGCGCTGCAGTACTCCACCTTCGCGCGCGGGATGCCGCCGTTGAGGTCGAGGATGTCGAACGGCACCCAGCCGCCGCTGATCTGGCCGTCGTCCGCCCAGACCCAGCCCGGCCGCTCCGCGTGCTTGCGCATCACCTGCACGGCGTCGCCGGGATGCAGCGTCAGCGGGATCGCGTCCGGCGCCTCCTGGGCGCCGGTCACCGTGGCGTTGATGGCCTTGAGCGTGGACATGGTGAAAATCCCTTGCGCGGCGCCCCGCGCGTGCATCGCGAGCATACTCCGCGCACGCGCGAGCGTGAAACCGGGCACACTTCCCGCCGGCTCGCCACCCTTCACGCCATCGGAGTCCCGCATGTCGATTCGTTCGCTCGCCCTGTCGCTGCTCGTCCTCGCCACGTGGTCGCCGGCCGCCGCGGTCGCGGCGGGCCAGGCGATGGAGCGGTTCTATCCGGTGCGGGTGAGCGTGGGCGCCGACGGCGTGCCCACCGCGGCCGAACCGGTCGGCGAAGTGATGGCGGCGCTGCAGGCGCCGCTTCGCGCCGCCGCGCTCGCGTCGTCGTTCACACCGGCGACGAAGGCCGGCGTGGCCGTGCCGAGCCGCACCGCGGTACTGGTCGCGGTCTCCTTCGAAAAGGCCGGTCGCGGCGTCGCCGCGCGCGTCACCCGTGTCATCGGCGGCACGATGCCCATCGCGCCGCCGCGCTATCCCACCGACGCGCTGCGCCGCGGCGCCAGCGCGCGCGTCTGGCTGCGCATCGCGTTCGACGCCGACGGCACCCGCGACGATGCGCGGACCGGCGTCGATCGTGTCGAAGGTACGCATCGGCGCGGCCGCTCGGGCGAGCCCGGCGTCGTGCCGTACGAGAAGGCGTTCCGCGACGCGGCGCTGTCGGCGCTGGCCGACTGGACGCATGCGCCGGAAGAAGTCGACGGGCAACCGGTGGCGATCGACGTGCGGGTGCCGATCACGTTCTGCGCGCGCGACTGCAGGTTGCCGCCGATCGATCCGGCCCCCTCGGTCACGCCGGTCGATCCGGGGATCCGGCTCGCGGCGCTGCGCGCGCCGTCCGGGCCCGGCACCGGCAGCTGAGCGCCGCGCGGTGACCACGACGCTGCGCCTGCTGGTGGCGATCGTGCTCGGCATCGCGGTGGCGTTCGCCTGGCGGCTGTGGGTCGAGCGCGAGGAGCGCCTCGCCGGGCACGTGCCGGCCGACGCGATCGACGCGGCCGGTGAACCGGCGCCCGCGGAAACGCCGGCGCCCGCGAAGCTGCATCGCTGCATCGACGCCGCCGGCGCCGCCAGCATCCAGTCACGGCCGTGCCCTGCCGGCAGTCGCACGGCGTGGGTGCGCGACGTCGTCGCCGAACCCGGCACCGGGCCGACGACGGTGATCGACACGACGACGCCGTCGACGGATGTGGAACACGAACGGCCCGGCGCGCAGCCGGTGTCGTTCGCGTGCGAGATGGCGCTCGCCAATCGCAAGGCGTATCGCGCCGGAGAGCTCGGCGCGGTCGACGACGACGGTCTCGCGCTGCACGAGGACACCGTCACCCGGGCCTGCGGCTGACGGTGCGGCGACCCGGGCTTCACCCGGTTCCCATCACGATCGACCGCTGGTACGAAGCGAGGAGCCCCGATGCCGCGTGAAGCCACGCTCGACCTCGGTGTGATCGGCAACGGCAGCTACGCCGCGCTGATCGACGACGAGGCGCGCGTCGTCTGGGGCTGCCTGCCCGCGTTCGACGGCGATCCCGCGTTCTGCGCGCTGCTGCAGCCGGTGCGCCACGACGGCGGCGATTTCGCGGTCGAACTGTGCGACCAGGTGGCGAGCGAGCAGCACTACCTCGCGAATACCGCGGTGCTCGTGACGGTGCTGCGCGACGCCCACGGCGGCGCGATCGAGATCACCGATTTCGCGCCGCGCTGGAAACAGTTCGGACGCATCTTCCATCCGGTGATGCTGCTGCGGCGCATCCGCCTGCTGGCGGGCTCGCCGATGCTGCGGCTGCGCCTGCGCCCGCTCGCCGACTGGGGCGCGCGCTTCCCGGAACGCACCGCCGGCAGCAACCACGCGCGCTTCCTGCTCGACGGCTGGACGCTGCGCGCGACCAGCGACGCGCCGCTGCCGCTGCTGCTCGACGGCCACCCGTTCGTGCTCGATCACGACCTGCACATCGTGCTCGGCCCGGACGAGCCGCTGCCGCACGACGTCGGCGCGTTCTACCGCGAGCAGCTCGACCAGACGGTGCGCTACTGGCGCGAATGGGTGCGGTTCCTCGCCGTGCCGGTCGACTGGCAGGACGCGGTGATCCGCGCCGCGATCACGCTCAAGCTGTGCCAGTACGAGGGCAGCGGCGGCATCGTCGCGGCGATGACCACGTCGATCCCCGAGCACGCCGATTCCGGGCGCAACTGGGACTACCGCTACTGCTGGCTGCGCGATTCGACGTTCGTCGTGCGCGCGCTGAACCGGCTGGGCGCGACGCGCAGCATGGAGGAATACATCCGCTACGTCGTCAACATCGCCGCGGGCCGCGACGTGCTGGCACCGCTGTACGGCATCCACTACGAGGCCGAGCTGCACGAGCGCACCGTCGACACACTGGCCGGATACCGCGGCATGGGGCCGGTGCGCGTCGGCAACGACGCATGGCGGCAGGTGCAGAACGACGCCTACGGCAGCGTGGTGCTGTCGGCGTCGCAGGCGTTCTTCGACCAGCGCCTGCAGCGGCGCGGCGACGCGACGCTGTACGAACGGCTGCGGCCGCTCGGCGAGACGGCCGCACGCGTCTGGAACGAACCCGATGCCGGCCTCTGGGAATATCGCGGCCGCGCGCGCGTGCACACCTATTCGAGCGTGATGTGCTGGGCCGCGTGCGACCGGCTGGCGCGCATCGCCGCGCATCTCGGGCTGCAGGCCGACGTGCCCGGCTGGCGCGATCGCGCCGACGCGATCCGGGGGGCGATCCTGGAACGCGCGTGGAGCGACCGGCGGCAGTCGTTCGTCGAATCGGCCGACGACGGCCGGCTCGACGCGAGCGCGCTGCTGTTCGCCGACATCGGCTTCGTGCGCGCCGACGACCCGCGCTTCGTCGCCACGGTGGACACGATCGGCAAGGCGCTGCGCCGCGGCTCGACGCTGCTGCGCTACGACGAGGCCGACGACTTCGGCACGCCGGCCACCGCGTTCAACGTCTGCACGTTCTGGTACGCCGACGCGCTGGCCGCGACCGGCCGGCCGGACGAGGCGCGCGAACTGTTCGAGCACATGCTCGCGCGTCGCAACCCGCTGGGCCTGCTGTCCGAGGACATCGACCCGGACACCGGCGAGGCGTGGGGCAATTTCCCGCAGACCTACTCGCTCGTCGGCCTGATCAACGCCGCCGTGCGCCTGAGCCGGCGGTGGGAAGACGTGGTCTGACGCGTCGATGCCCGTCTTCGCGCATCCGCTGCGTTCCCCGGGTGTATCGTCGATTCGCCGCCAGGGGGATGCCATGAAACCGGGATCGTTCGTCTTCGCCGCCTTCGCCACCGCCGTGGTCGCCGCCGGTTGTGCGGGATCGCCCACCGCCTACAACCCGCCGCCGCGCGTGGACGACGCGTCGCGGCTCGTGTCGTGCAAGCTGCCGCCGCAGATCCGCCGGCTCGGGCAGCACGCGACCTACCTCGCCGCCGGGCGGATCGTGCAGACGGTCGCCGCCGACTGCCGTGTCCGCGGCGGGCAGATTTCCGAACTGGCCGGGGCCGCGTCCGCCCCGCCGCCCGCCGAGGGCGACGGCATGCGCGTGCTGGTCGGCGGCGACGGCCGCGCGGCCGCGTGCCCGGTGGCCGGCACCATCCACGGGCTGCGCGGCGGGAGCACGCTGAACGTCCGCACGGGCCCGGGCACGACGCATGAGCGCCTCGACGCGCTGCGCAACGGCCAGCGCGTGTACGTCTGCGACGGCACGCCGGACGAGCAGTGGCTCGGCGTCGTCTATCCCGGCCGCGCCGGGCAGGAGTGCGCGGTGTCGACGCCGCGCGTCGTCGCCGGCGCGTATACCGGCCCGTGCCGGTCCGGCTGGGTCAACGCCGGCTGGGTGACGCGCGACGCCACGGACTGAGGGCGCCGCGGCGCGCGGTGTTCCGCTTGGCACGCCGCGCGTGCCGCGGCTACGCTGCGCCCATGACGACCTCCCGCCGGTTCCCGCTGCTCCTGCTGGCCGCCCTCGCGGCGCCGGCCATCGCCGCCCCGCAGGCGCCGGGCGCGCCCGCCGTCGTCCCCGGCGACGTGCGTTATTCCGTGCGGCTCGACGTCGGCGCCGACGGTCGCGTCGCGGCGGTCGACACGGCCGATGCCGTGCCCGACACGCTGCGCGGCATCGTGCACGCGGCCGCGTCGCGCGCGACGTTCGCGCCGGCGACGCGCGACGGGGCGCCGGTACCCGCGCGGGTCTGGGTCACGGCCCGCGTCGGGTTCGCGCCGGCCGGCGACAAGGTGCGCGCGCAGGTGGAGGCGATCACCGGCGGCGGCGGCGTGCAGGTGCATCCGGTGAAGGAGACGCCGATGAACACGCGGGCGCGCGGCTGGAGCGCCGACGTGTACGTGCGCGCCGATTTCGACGCCGACGGCCGGCTGATCACCCGGTCGTCGGATGTCGAACGGGTCGAGATGCGCCGCGACCCGGGTCTGCCACCGCTGCGGATCATGGAAAAGGCCCTGCGCTCGGTGTTCGACGAAGTCGTCGAGGACACGCTTTACGGGTGGCGCTGGGTGCCTGACGAGATCGACGGCCAGCGCATCGCCGGCACGTTCCGGATGCCGGTCGGCTTCCCGTCGGCGAGCGCCGTGCTGCGCGGCGAGGAGTTCGCGCCCGATGCGCCGGCGGCCGCGTTCACGCCGCGTCCGCCCGCCGGCCTGGCCGCGGCGAGACTGCAGCCGTGGGCGCCGCTCGCGGACTGAGCCGGTAGACTGCGCCCGCGCGGAATCGCCGCGCGAATTCCCGGGGCATCCATGAATTCCGTCATCGTCTGGCTGCTGGCCGGCACGGTCGCCGCCGTCACCGTCGCCGGCGGCGAGCAGTCGTTCGATCGATCCTATGGGGTCGAGGTCGGCGTCGACGCGACCGGCCGCGTCGTCGACGTCGTGACCCAGGACGACGCGCCCGAGGGACTGGCGCCGATGCTCGAGGATCTGGCGGGAAAACTGCGCTTCACCCCCGCGACGGCGAATGGCGCGCCGGTGCCGAGCCGCACGTCCGTGAACGTGCAGGTGCGGCATACGCCCCGGGGCAGCGCCCGGTTCGATGCGATTCCCGTCGCCGTCCGCGAAGGGGGCGGCTGGCAGCTGCGGCGCGACCCGCCGGCCTATCCGCACACCGCGTTGCGGCGCGGCTACGGGGCACGCGTCGTGCTGCTGGCGACATTCGACGAGGACGGCCGGCTCCTGAAGGACGCGACGGCGGTGGAACGCGTCGACGTGACGCGTCGCGAACGGCTGCTCGACGAGGAACGCGCGGCCGCGTTCCGCGACGTGTTCGCGGACGTGGTGCTCGCGCACAGCGAGGACTGGAAGATCACGCCGAACGAAGTGGACGGGCGGCGCTACGGCATGACCGTGCGCGTCCCGGTCGTGTTCTGCACGCGCCGGTTTCCGCGCGGCTGCGAGGACCTGTACCCGGCGCTCGACCTGCCGGACCGGTTCGCGCCGACCGACGAATCGATCGCGCTCGCCGAACTGCGGCCGGTCCGGCTGCAGGCGGGCGGGGCCGGCGACTGAGGGTCAGCTGGCTCCGGGCTGCGATACGTCGCCGGTCACGACCTTCTCTTTCGCCTCGTCCGCCGCCGCTTCGGGCAGCGACGGCCGCGCGCGGTCGCGCTGCACTTCGGCGGCGATGCCGTCGAGCGAGGCGGCGTCGAGCAGACCGAGTCCGAGCGCGTGTTCGGCGATCGCGAGGCTGTCGGCGACACGCAGCATCGGCACGGCCGTCCCGGCGACCTGTTCGATCCAGCCGTCGACGAACGCGTCGCGCGGATCCTCGGTGCCGGGATCGACGTCGCGGATGTAGATCGCGAGGATGCGCTCGCCGAATTCCCGCGCGGCCGCGGCGTAGAGCTCCGCGTCCGCCTGGCCGGAATCGCCGACCAGCACCCACCGCAGCCGCGGATGCCGCGCGATCAGTTCGCGCGCGCGGTCCAGCTTGTGCCCGTGGCCGGCGGTCTTGACGAACTTGCCCGGGTCCATGCCGATGTCGCGCAGGAACACCGGGCCGGGCGGGATCGCGTTGAGCTCCATGAAGTCGTCGAGCAGGTCGTACAGGTTCCATGGCGAACTCGACACGTAGAACACCGGGTTGCGACGCGTGCCGCCCGCGCCCGCCTGCAGCGCCCGGTAGAGCGTCGCGGCGCCGCGCAACGGCTTGCGCGTGCGCGCGTTGTGCAGGAACGTCAGCTGCGCGGCGGTCTTCCAGTCGAGGATGCTGCTGTGCAGGATGGTGTCGTCGATGTCGGAGATGACGCCGAAGTCGGCGCCGTCGCCGACCTGCAGCACCGGCTGCGGTGTCAGCAGCGTGCCGTCGGCGAGCGCCACGGACGCGTTCTCCCAGAGCGCGTCGCTCATCGGCGCGCCGGGCGTGTCGATGCGCGCGTGGTAGTAGCCCTCGGCGTCGGTGGTCGCGCGCACGCGCACGCCGCGGAAGGCGATCTCCAGCGCGACGCCCGGCACTTCGTCGCTCTCGAAGCGGCGATAGGTGTTGAGCAGGTTGTCCCACCAGCCGTCGTCTTCCTTCGGCCCGCCCATCGGCGCGGACGCCAGCACGCGGCCCGACAGTTCCGCGCCGCCGGCGTCGCCGTGGGCGCGATAGGCCGCGATGTGCTTCGGCGCATCGCCGCCGAACCGCGCCGCGTAGCGCCGGCGCGCGCTGTCGAGGTGCTCGTCGGCGTCGATGACGAATTCCTGCAGGTACTTCGTGACGTGCGCGGGCCAGCGGCGTCGCGACGGGGTCGGGGTCATGGCGTTCTCCTCGGCCGCAGCATTCCGCGCCCGCCGTGAAACGCAGCTGACGGTGTAGACACGGAGTGAAAACGCGGCGCGGCGGGGTGGGGCGAGATTACGTCGTTTCACCGGTTTACCGCTGACGCACGATGCACGTCGGTGAACGGCACGATCGCGCGAGCGCGGCAACAGGGGTTCCCGGCTGAACGACACGGCCACGCGGTGCGCGTGGCGCGAGCGCCGGGTGATGGCATGGCACTTGCAACCTTCTTCCGCAGCGGGCGCATCGTCGCCCGCGGCTTCGCATCCCATCAGGAGAACGAATCATGGCCAATCGGAAGAACGAGACCAACAACACCAACCGCCAGACCCAGGGCGGCAACAAGCAGTCGCAGGGCGGGAACCAGCAGTCGCAGGGCGGCAACCAGCAGCAGGGTGGCAACCAGCAGCAGCAGGGCGGCAACCAGCAGCAGGGTGGCAACCAGCAGCAGCAGGGCGGCAACCAGCAGCAGGGTGGCAACCAGCAGCAGCAGCAGCGCGGCAACCAGCAGTCGGCGAACCAGGGCTCCCGCGGCTCGATGACGCAGGGTCCGGCGTGCGACGCCAATGGCAACCCGATCCCGCAGGGCAACCAGCAGTCGCAGGGCCGCAACCAGCAGTCGCAGGGCGGCAACCAGCAGGCGGGTCGCGGTGCGACGCAGGGCAGCAACAGCGAGATGTCGCAGCGCGGCAGCGGCCGCGGCAGTGCGCTCGACCGCGATCTCGAGGAAGACCGCGAGTAAGCACGGCGCGCAGGCAAGCACCGCGAAGATGGTGTGAAAAATGCGGCCTCCGGAGGCGATGCGCTCGCCTGCGGAGGCCGCTCACGCGATCCCTCCCCATGCGTGCGGGGCCGGCCCCGCGTTAGGATGCGGACGATGAAATCGCTTGTCCGCCGCCCGACGCGTGCCGAGTTCGCCGAACTCGCCGAAGCCCGCGCGCTGCTCGAATCCCCCGGCCTCGCCGTGCAGATGGCGAACCTCCTCGGCGCGCCCATCGAATACATCCTGTTGCGGCAATTGCCGCGCGGTGCGTCGCGGCTCGTCGATCGCGCCGCACGCCGCGCGGTGGAGTCGGCGTTCTCCGCCGCCGTGCGCACGTTCGCCGACGACGTGCCGCGTCGGCCGTCGCTGCGGCTGCACAAGGTCGCGGTCGCCGGCACCGGTGCGTTCGGCGGCTTCTTCGGGCTCCCGGGCCTGGTGGTGGAACTGCCGCTGACGACGACCGCGATGCTGCGCTCGATCGCCGACATCGCGCGCAGCGAGGGCGAATCGCCGTCGCGCCCCGACACGCGCATGGCCTGCCTCGAGGTGCTCGCGCTGGGCGGCGCGACGCGCCGCGACGACGGCGCCGAATCCGGTTACTTCGCGACGCGCGCCGCGCTCGCGCAGCAGATCAGCGCCGCGGCGCGCCATCTCGCCGGCGGCGCGGCCGCCGCCGGCGCGCCGGCGCTGGTGCGCGCGATCAACGGGATCGCCTCGCGCTTCTCGGTGCCGGTGTCGCAGAAGGCGATAGCGCAGGCCGCGCCGCTGATCGGCGCCGCCAGTGGCGCCGCGTTGAACCTCGTGTTCATCGATCATTTCCAGCGCGTCGCGCGCGGGCATTTCATCGTCCGCCGGCTGGAACGCATCCACGGGCCCGCGGCGATCCGCGAGGCCTACCATGCGTCCGGGGGGAATGCATGAATTCGACGGCCGACCGCGACGAACTGTTCCGGCTGCTGGTGAACCGCGTGCGCGACTACGCGATCTTCGCGCTCGATCCGCAGGGCATCATCATCAGCTGGAACGAAGGCGCCGAACGCATCAAGGGCTACCGCGCCGACGAGATCATCGGCCACCATTTCTCGCGCTTCTACCCGGAGGAAGCCAACCGCACCGGCTGGCCGATGACGGAACTGCGCCTCGCCGCGGCCGAGGGCCGCTTCGAGGACGAAGGCTGGCGCGTGCGCAAGGACGGCTCGCGGTTCTGGGCGAACGTGGTGATCACCGCGTTGCACGACGAGAAGAGTGGCGAGCTGCGCGGGTTCGCGAAGATCACGCGCGACATGACCGAGCGGCGCCGGCTGGAAACGCTGGAATCCGACAACCGGCAGATGACGCAGTTCGTGGCGATGCTCGCGCACGAGCTGCGCAATCCGCTCGCGCCGATCCTGATGGCCGCCACCGCCGCCCGCCTGCAGCCGCACGACCACGACAAGACGGCGTGGGCGCTGGGCATCGTCGAGCGGCAGGCGCAGCACCTCAGCCGCCTCGTCGACGACCTGCTCGACGTCAGCCGCATCCATCGCGGCGACGTGCGCCTCGAGCCGCGACGGATGCGCCTGCGCGACGCGGTCGAGCGCGCGGTCGAGGCCACGCAGGGCGCGCTGCAGCAGAAGAACCAGGAATTCTCGCTGGAGCTGCGCGGCGACCCGGTGGTCCGCGGCGACGTCGTGCGGCTCACGCAGGTACTGAGCAATCTGCTCGGCAACGCCAGCAAGTACACGCCGCCGGGCGGGCGCATCGCGATGGTGCTCGACGGCGACGCGGAACTGGCGAGGGTGGTGGTGACCGACGACGGCGCCGGCATCGACCCGCAGGTGATGCCGTTCGTCTTCGACCTGTTCACGCAGGACCGGCAGACGATCGACCGGTCGGCCGGCGGGCTCGGCCTCGGGCTGCCGATCGCGCGGCGCATCGCCGAACTGCATGGCGGGCGGCTGACCGGACACAGCGCCGGCCCGGGCTGCGGCAGTCGCTTCGAGCTGACGCTGCCGGCGGTCGACGTGGCCGGCACCGACGACCGCATGACGGTCCTGGTCGTCGACGACAACGTCGACGCCGCGCAGATCCTGCGCGAGGTCGTGGAAATGGCCGGGCACCGCGCGGTGATGGCCTACGACGGCGAGGTCGCGCTGCAGCTGGCGCGGAGCGAGCGGCCCGACGTGGCCCTGCTCGATCTCGGCCTGCCCGGCATGAACGGGTTCGACCTCGCGCGCGCGATCCGCGGCGAGCGCGGGCTCGAAGGCGCGACGCTGGTGGCGATTTCCGGCTACGCGACGGCGGAGGACCGGGCGCGATCGGCCGAGGCGGGCTTCGACGTGCATCTCGCCAAGCCCCTCGGCGTCGAAGCGCTGTTCAGCGCGGTGCCGTCGCTGAAGCCGGCGACGCCGGGGTGAGGCGGCGGGCCGGGCGTCAGGCCCGGTCCTGGATCTCTTCGACGCCGGCGCGGTTCGCGCAGTGCGCGCAGCAGAAGAACCGGCCGTCCGATTCGCTGCCGTGGCCGATGATCCGGCAGCCGCAACGCGAACACGTCGGCGCCATGGCGTGGATCGCGCATTCGAAGGAATCGAACGTGGCGCTCCGCCCGTCGCGGGTGATCGTGAACGACTTGTCGTAGGTATTGCCGCAGACGTCGCAGGTGCCCATGGGCGTTCTCCGGGTGCGCCCGCCGCGCGCGGGCACCCCCCAGCGTGCGTGCCCGCCGGTGAGCGCCACGTGTCGCGCCGCGGCGCTCACGGACCGGCGACGGCGGCGGCGGCATCGTGCCGTTCCGACCGCGAGCACCAGGAGGCGACCATGACCGCGCATCTTCCCTTGCACGAGCAGGTGATCGCGATCACCGGCGCCTCCAGCGGCATCGGCCTGTGCACCGCGCTGATGGCGGCCGAGCGCGGCGCGCGCGTCGTGATGATCGCGCGCAGCGACGCCACGCTCGCCGACGCCGTCGACCAGATCGTGAAGCGCGGCGGCGCCGCGATCGCCGTGCATGCCGACGTGTCGAAGCGCTCGCAGGTCGACGAGGCGGTGGCCCAGGCGCTGGGCGCCTACGGTCGCATCGACACGTGGGTCAACAATGCCGGCGTCGGCATCTACGGCCGGCTCGAGGACATCGGCGAGGACGACGCGCGCCGGATGTTCGACGTCAACTTCTGGGGCGTGGTGAACGGCTCGCTGGCGGTGCTGCCGCATCTGCGCGAAAGCCGCGGCGTGCTGGTGAACGTCGGCAGCGAGGTCTCCGAGGCGGTGGTGCCGCTGCAGGGCATGTACACCGCGTCCAAGCACGCGGTGAAGGGTTTCACCGACACGCTGCGCATCGAACTGGAGCTGCTCGACGCGGCGCCGGTGTCGGTGGTGCTGATCCAGCCGACCGCGGTGCACACGCCCTACCCCGAACACGCGCGCAACTACATGGACCGCGAACCGAAGCTGCCGTTCGACGGCATCCCGCCCGAGCAGGTCGCCGAGGCGATCCTGAAGGCGGCCGAGCAGGGCGGCCGCGACGTCAAGGTCGGGCTGACCGCGTCGCTCAACGTCGCGCTGACGCAGGTGCTGCCGTCGGTCGCCGACCGGCTGGCGGCGATGCAGGCCGACGCGCAGCAGCGCGACGCGCCCCCGCGCCGGCCCGAAGGCACGCTGTGGCAGGCGGGCGAGGACGGACGCGTGTCGGGGCGCGCGCACTGAAGCACATGGCGAAGGCGCCGGCAGGCGGCGAAGACAGCTCGCGACGCGAACCCGCGTCCGCGCCGCCGGCCGTGTTCGCGCGGCTGTACGGCGGCAGCGGGGCGCCACCCGCGCTGGGCGTCGACGATCTCGCCGGACTGGCGCTCGGCGACGACCAGATGCTGTGGGTCGACGTGCAGGGCGACGACGAAGCGCTGTTCGAACAGGTCCGCGAGGCGCTTTCGTTGCCGCGACCCGAGTTTCCCGGCAAGTCGCAGCCGGCACTGATGGACCTGGGCGAGTGCTTCGCGGTGCGCGTCGTGGCGGTGCACCCGGCGAACGGCCACGGCTTCGATGGCGACGTGCTCGACCTCCACGGGGCCCGGAACCGACTCGTCACCCGGCATCGAACGGCGTTGCCGTTCCTCGACGCGCTGCGCGACGGGCAGCCGCCGCGCGCGGGCCTCGGCGTGCTGAGCGCCGAGAGTTTCGCCGCCGTCGTGCTCGACGGGCACCTGACGACCTACTTCGACGCGGTGTCCGGGTTCGAGGCGGCGGTGGAGCGGCTGGAGCTGGAGATCTTCGACGACCGCCACCTCGGCAGCCTGCCGGAACTGCGCACGCTGCGGCGCGGCGCCTCGCGGCTCCGGCGCATGCTGTCGCCGCACCGTGCCGTCTACGGCCTGCTGTCGCGGCCGGATTTCCGCCCGGGCGAAGGCCGCGACGCCGCGCGGCACTTCGGCGCGCTCGACGGCCGCTTCGAACGCGCGATGGACATGGTGGAGAACTGCCGCGACCTGGTGATGGGCAGCTTCGACCTGTTCAGCAACCAGACCGCGCTGCGCACGAACGCGTCGATGAGCGTGCTGACGTTCGCGACGGTGGTGCTCGGCATCCTGGCCGTCGTCGCCGGCATGCTCGGCATGAACTTCAAGGCGGGCTTTTTCGATGCGACGAGCGGTTTCTGGTACGCGACCGGCGCGCTCGTGATGATCGGCCTGGCCGCGCTGCTCCTCGGCCGCTGGCGGAAGTGGTTCTGACCGGGCGGGTCAGTGGCCGGTGTCGGTGTGGCGGGCGGTGAGGGGCTTGGACTGGGTCGAGTCCTTTTCCCGCAGCCAGATCGACAGCAGGGCCAGCGCGATCACCGCCAGGAATTCGCTCTGCCAGTTCTGGAACGACTCGAACCAGAACTGCGGCTCGCCGGCGTACTGCGCCATCGGTGTCACCGCCTCGCCGTGCCGGGCCTGGACCTCGGCATGGTGGCGCCAGCTCGCGACGAAATGCGCCACGCCACTCACCGCGAACAGCAGCAGCAGTGCCGCCGACAGCGAATGCGCATAGAGCGATTTCCAGAGCCCGCCGGCGCGTACCGGCCACGGCTGCTCGGCCTTCGGCACCTCCGGGTCCGGCGTTTCCTCTTCCGGATCCATCTTCCGCGACTCGGCGGAGCCGCGCTGCCGCAGCCACACGGTGAACAGCACCAGCAGGCCCATCTGCAGGAATTCGCTTTCCCAGTTCTCGAACAGCGTCGACTGGAACGAGCCGCTGCCGAGGTATTCGCCGACGGTTTCCGGCGGCAGGCCATGCGATGCGCGTTCGACGTTCTCCTGGGCGGCGCCGGTCAGCGCGTGGCCCACCAGCGACAGCACCATCAGCACCGCGAACGCGAGCGTGATCGAGTTGCGCTGCATGAAGCCCTGCGGGCGACCGGTGCTGCTGCGGCCGTCGGACGGTGCCGGCGGCGCCTTTTCCGGTGCGGGGCGCACCGGTTTCCGGGTCTTCTTCGACGTCGCCATGGCGGCCTCCGGGGGGTCGCCACGTTGTGACCCCTCGGGCGTCGACCCGCCGTGACGCGCCGGCTCAGTGCGAACCGTTTTCCGGCGACGGCAACAGTTTCGTGTTCGCGGTGGCCGGGTCGGCGGCCGGGGGCGCCGGCTCGGCGATCAGGTCTTCGGCCGACATCTCGGCGCGCGCGCGCGCGACCTGCTCGCGCACGGCCTTGCCTTCGCTGTCGGGCGCGGCCACCGGCGCCGCGGTCGGCTTCGGCTTGCGCGGCGGCGGGGGCGGCTCGATGTTCGCCACCGACAGCGTGGGCCGCGCGAACGAGAGACCGGCGCAGGCGAGGGCCTGGCGCACGCGCCGGATCGCTTCGCTGCGCACCCAGCCATGATTGCTCGCGCGCTGGTCGACCCAGCCGAAATACTGCAGCTGCAGCCAGTCCTGGTCGGCGTCGAGCAGCTGCGCGGTCGGCGCCGGCGTGCCGATGACGCCGGGCACCGCGCACAGCGCCGCCAGTCCCGCCTTCAGTGCGAGGTCGGCATCGGTGTCGGGGGCGAGCCGCATCGTGAACCAGAAGCGGCGATGCGGATTGCGCGTGTGGTTGAGGATGACGCTCTTGAACACGGTCGCGTTCGGCAGCCGCAGGTGGTTGCCGTCGGGCGTCATCAGCAGCGTGGAGCGTGAATCGAGGCCGACGACGATGCCCTCCTGCCCGGCGACGACGACGCTGTCGTCCGGGAAGAACGGCCGCCGCAGGCTGAGCAGCAGGCTGGCGATGTAGTTCTCGGCGAGGTCGCGGAACGCGAAGCCGAGCGTGATGCCGAGGATGCCGGCGGAGCCGGCGATCGCGCCCGCCAGCGCCAGCGCGTCGAGCAGCTGCAGCGCCACGAGCAGGCCGATCAGCGTCGTCACCAGTACGACCGCCTGCCCGGCGATGGCCGCGAGGAACGGATTGCGCGCGCCCATGCGCCGCGTGAAGGGCTTGCTGCGCGCGATGCGGCGTCCGAGCCACCACGCGACCCACACCACCACCGCGGCGATCACCAGCAGCGGCGCCGCCGAAAGGAGCCGCTTGAGCCGGGTCAGCCCTTCGCTGCGCCAGCCGGCGAGTCGCTGCGAGAGTTCGTAGGAGGTCTGCGTCCGGTCGACGACGTCGGCGACCCCGGCGGTCGACGCCGCGATCTTCGCCGCCAGTTCGCCGTCGGCCTCGGTGGCGACCTCGCCGTCCAGCACCACGAGCCCGCCGACCTGGCGCACGCGTACGTCGGCGAGCGCGGGAAACGCGGCGAACGC
Organism: uncultured Arenimonas sp.; assembly: GCA_966211005.1. Lineage (GTDB taxonomy): Bacteria > Pseudomonadota > Gammaproteobacteria > Xanthomonadales > Xanthomonadaceae > Arenimonas. The sequence continues at coordinate 3,595 of CBIHMN010000002.1, read as the reverse complement.
CTCGGCGATGGCGATCTCGGGCGCGACCGGTTCCGGTGCCGGCGCCGGCGGCTCCGCGTCGACGCCGACTTCGGTATCGGATGCCGGGCCGGCGCCTTCGTCCACCGCGACCGGGGGCGCCGTCGCCGCGAGCGCGTCGCCCGGCACGGCCACGAGCGCGCCGACGGCGCCGAGCCCGAGCATCGCGAACGCGGCGACCGGGAACAGCAGCGCGCGCAGCCGTCGCAGGGCCGCCCACGCGACGCAGACGATCACCGCCGTTTCTCCACCATGCGTCGCAGCCACGCCCCGGTCGCCGCGACGTCGGGCAAGGCATGGCGCGCGACCGTGGCGTCGCGCGCGCCGACCAGCACGCCGAAACCGCCATGCCGCGCGGCGGCGGCGAACGCGTCCTCGTCGGTCACGTCGTCGCCGACCGCGACCGGCACGCGGCCGCGGAACCGGGGTTCGCGCAGCAGCCGCTCGAGCACGTGACCTTTCGACGTGCCGGCCGGCCCGACTTCGACCACCGCGTGGCCGGCGATCGTGCGCAGCGAGGGCTCGGCCGCGATCGCGTCGGTCGCCGCCTGCCGGAGCGCCGGGCCGGCGTCGGGGCAGGCGCGGTAGTGCACGGCGAATCCGGCCGGCTTGTCCTCGATCCATGCGCCCTCGACCGCACCGGCGACCGGCGTCATCGCGATCCGCGCGGCGGCGAGCGCCGGCCGGTCCACCGTGGCGGCGATGCCGTCCTCCGCTTCGGCCCCGTGGCAACCGACCATCACCACGCCGTCGACGTCGGGCAGCAGACGCCGCAGCTGTGCCAGCGGTCGCCCGCTCAGCACCGCCACCGCGCCGTCGAGCGCGCCCGCCAGCGCCCGCATCGCGTCGCGTGTCGCGTCGGGCACCTGCACGTCGTCCGGATGCGGGCAGAGCGGCGCGAGCGTGCCGTCGAGGTCGAGGAACAGCGCCCAGTCGGCGCGCCCGTCGGGCGGCGGCGCGAGGCTCACGACGCGGCGGTGACGACGCGGGGGGCGGGCGCTCCCGGTGCCGGCACGGAGAGCGCGTCGCCGCAATCGCCGAGCGCGGCGAGGAAATCGCCCCGCCAGACGTCGAGCGACTGTTCGACCACGCCGCGATGCAGCTCCTGCCAGCGCTCGCGGCGCTCGGCCAGCGGCATCGACAGCGCTCGCGCCAGCGCGTCGGCCATCGCGCCTTCGTCGAACGGGTTGACCTGCAGCGCCGCGGTCATCTGCTCCGCCGCGCCGGCGAATTCCGACAGCACCAGCACGCCCGGGTCCTCCGCGCGCTGCGCCGCGACGTATTCCTTCGCGACCAGGTTCATGCCGTCGCGCAGCGGCGTCACCAGTCCGACCGCCGATTCGCGCAGGAACGAGGCGATCACCGCGTGCTTGTGGCTGCGCGCGACATAGCGCAGCGGCATCCAGTCGACCGCGCCATGGCGCGAATTCACCTCGCCGGCGATGCCGTCGAGGCGTTTCTTCAGCGTGCGGTACGCCGGCACCGCGGCCCGGCTCACCGGCGCCAGCTGCACGAAGCTGACCTGGCGCGACAGCTCCGGGTACCGGTCGAACATTTTCCCGTACGCGTTGAAGCGGGCCGGCAACCCCTTGGAATAATCGAGCCGGTCGACGCTGATGACGAGCTTGCGGCCGGTCATGCTCTCGCGCAGGCGCCGCACCGGTGCCGCGTCGCGCTGCGCGTCGGCTTCGGCCGCGACCACCGCCGCGTCGATGCCGATCGGGAACGCGCGCACGCGCGCCGACACGTCCTCGCCGGGCAGCATCGCGAGGTAGTCGCGCAGGTGCCGCGCGTCGCGCTGCGACTGCACGCCGATCACGTCGGCGTGCCGCAGCGCGCCGAACACCGATTCGTGGCGCGGCAACGACCGCGCGAGGTCGGGCGCCGGGAACGGCGTGTGCAGGAAGAAACCGATGCGCTGGCGCACCCCGCGTTCGCGCAGCAGCGCGGCCAGCGGGAACAGGTGGTAATCGTGGATCCAGATGCGGCTTCGCGGCTGCAGCGCGGCGACGATCCGGTCGGCGAACAGGCCGTTGGCGGCGAAATACGCGTCGCGGTCGCCGTCGCCGTACTCCATCAGGTCGAGCCGCGAATGCATCAGCGGCCACAGCACGCGATTGGAGAAGCCGACGTAGTACCCGTCGTAGGTGCGCCGGTCGAGGTCGACCGCGTCGTACTCGACCGGCCCGATGCGGCGATGGAAGCCTTCGCTGCCGATCTGGCCGCTCCAGCCGATCCACGTGCCGCCGGAGGCGCCGAGCGCGCCGCCGAGCGCGCCGGCGAGGCCGCCGATCTGCACCTGGTCGGGAAGCGACAGCCGGTTGGAAACGACCAGCAGCGGGTCGGTGGCGTCGCTCACGTCATCGCCGACGGTTCTTCGAACGGCAGCAGTTCCGCGCCCGTGGCCAGCACCGCCGTGTCGACGAGCGACAGGGATTCGTCGGCGATGTCGACGACGACCAGGATGCGGCCGGCGGCGATCTCGTCCTCGAATCGGCGGCGCACGGGATCGGGCAGCGCCGAACCCATCAGCGCCGACGACCACGTGCCGGCGACCGCGCCGACCGCCGCGAGCGCGGCCGCGCCGGCGAGCGTGACGCCCAGCGGCGGAATGGCCGCCGCGATCAGACCGGCGACGAGCCCCACCGTGCCGCCGCCGACGGTGCCCTTCAGCGCCGCCGGCACGAAATCGGTGCTCGCGCTGCGGCGATCCTCGGGGATGACTTCCATCTCGATGTCGTTGCGCGCGACCAGCGCGATGTCTTCGTCGGTGGCGCCGGCGCGGCGGGCGGCGGTGACCGCGGCGCGGGCCTGCGACAGATCGTCGGTGAGGTAGACATGCTTTCGCTTCATGGCGGCGTCCTTCGGCGGGGCGGTGTTCATTGTCGCGGTCGTGGCGTGAAGTCCTCGTCGCCTGTACGGGCATTCCCTACGCCGGAATTCATCCGGCCACGGCATCTTCATCACGGCGGCTTGGCCTTCACCGTGCACGAATAGCGCCACGCCACGCCCGCTCCGGAGACCGCGATGAAGTTCGACCAACGGCCGTTCCGCCTCACGGTTCCCCGCGATGCCGCCGCACCGACGCTGGACGCGGACGTCGAGCGCATCTTCGCCGCCGAATCCGGCTTCGTCGAAAGCTGCCTGCCGTTCGACGGCATGACCACCGTGCCCGAATCGTACGACCGGTTCGCGCGCACGCATTTCCGCCGCCTGCGCGTGCGCGCGCTGAGCTGGCCCGACGTGTGCCCCGCCTACGCGCTCGCATGGCTCACGCATGCCGCGTACGGGCCCGACCTCGACGAGACCAGCGAATGGGAACTGCGCCTGCAGTGGCAGGACCTGCACGGCCTGTCGAACCTGCACTGGCAGGAAGTGCGCGGCATCCTGCACGACGCGTGGGCGTGGCTCACGTCGCGCGAGCGTGCGCAGGACCTCGCCGGGGCCGCCTGATGGACGCCGCGCGAAGTCTCGACACGCACCTGGACGTCGCGCTCGACGGTCTGCTCTCGCTCGCGGCGCTCGCCGCCTCCGCCGGTCGTCCCGAGCTGGCGCTCGCCGCCAGCGCCGCGCTCGA
>CBIHMN010000001.1:0-30014 GCA_966211005.1 uncultured Arenimonas sp. | reverse complement strand
TCCGCTTCAGCCCGGCTTCGGATGCTGTGCCAACGCCCAGGCGACGTGCTCGCGCACCATCGCATCCGGGTGCTCGCGCCGCGCGGCCAGCGCGGCCAGCACCGCCGGCGTCGTCGGCGCGTTGCCGAGCGCGACGGCGAGATTGCGCAGCCAGCCGGCGTAGCCGGTACGGCGGATCGCCGAGCCCTCGGTCCGCTGCAGGAACTGCGCTTCGTCCCACGCGAACAGCTCGACCAGCGACGCCCGGTCGAGGTCGTTGCGCACGGCGAAATCGCCCTGGTCGTGGCGCACGGCGAACTTGTTCCACGGGCACGCCAGCTGGCAGTCGTCGCATCCGAACACGCGGTTGCCGATCAGCGGCCGCAGCGCTTCCGGGATCGATTCCCTGAGTTCGATCGTCAGGTAGCTGATGCAGCGCCGCGCATCGACCTGATAGGGCGCGACGATCGCGCCGGTCGGGCAGGCGTCGATGCAGCGCGTGCACGTGCCGCAGTGCGCGGAGGCAGGCGCGTCGACCGGCAACGGCAGGTCGGTGTAGATCTCGCCGAGGAAGAACCAGCTGCCGGCGTCGCGGTCGATCAGGCACGTGTGCTTGCCGATCCAGCCCAGGCCGGCGTCGCGTGCGAGCGCGCGCTCCAGCACCGGCGCCGAATCGGTGAACACGCGATAGCCGAACGGGCCGGCGTCGGCGGCGATGCGATCGGCGAGTTTCTGCAGGCGGCCGCGCAGCACCTTGTGGTAATCGCGGCCGAGGGCATAGCGGGCGACATACGCGCGCTCGCCGTCGGCGAGCGTGCGCCACGCGTCGGCGTCGTCGCCGGTGCCGTAGTCCATCCGCGCCGACACGACGCGCAGCGTGCCGGGAACCAGCTCGTCCGGCCGCGAGCGCTTCGATCCGTGCCGCGCCATGTAATCCATCGTGCCGTGGCGGCCTTCGGCGAGCCAGTCGCGCAGGCGCGTCTCGTCCTCGCGCAGCTGGATGCCGGCCACGCCGATCCGCTGGAAGCCGAGTTCGTGGCCCCAGGTCCTGATGCGCGCGGCGAGTGCGGCGAAGTCGGCCATCGGCGCAAGTATAGAATCCGGCCCATGAGAGAACGCCTGCCGCTGTACCGCTCCGCGCAGGTGCGCGCGATGGACCAGCATGCGATCGCATCGCACGGTGTCAGTGCCGCCACGCTGATGCAGCGCGCCGGCGACGCCGCGTGGGCGCTGCTGCGGGAGCGCTGGCCGGATGCGCGCGAAATCGGCATCGCCTGCGGGCCGGGGAACAACGGCGGCGACGGCTACATCGTCGCGCTGCGGGCGAAGCAGGCCGGCTGCACGGTGCGGGTGGTCTGCCCGCACGGGGCGTCGCCGCGCACGCCGGAATCCCGGCACGCGCTGGCCGCGTGGCGGGCCGCGGGCGGCAGCGTGTCCGGGTTCGACGGCATGCTGCCCGCCGCGGACGTCTGGGTGGACGCGCTTTACGGCACCGGCCTGACACGGCCGCCGTCGGAGGAAGCCCAGGCGGTCATCGAACGCATCAATGCCAGTCGCCTGCCGGTGCTGTCGCTGGACGTGCCGTCGGGGCTCGACGCCGATACCGGGCACGCCTCCGGCGCCGCCGTGCGCGCGGCGGTGACGCTCAGTTTCGTCGCCGGCAAGCGCGGGCTGTACACCGGCATGGCGCGCGATTTCGACGGCGACGTGCGCGTCGACCGGCTCGGCCTGCCCGCGGCGGTGTTCGCCGACGTGCAGCCGGCGGCGTGGCTCGCGCGGCCCGGCGATCTCCGCCGCTGGCTCGCACCCCGCCGCGCCGACGCGCACAAGGGCGAGCACGGCCACGTGCTGTGCATCGGCGGCGAAGCCGGCATGGGCGGCGCCGTGCGCCTGTGCGCGGAAGGGGCGCTGCGCACCGGCGTCGGCCTCGCCAGCGTCGCCACGCGCAGCGAAGGCGTCGCCGCGCTGGTCGCCGCGCGGCCGGAGGCGATGACGCATGCCGTCGAATCCGCCGCCGATCTGGAGCGCCTGTTGCCGCGCGCGACCGTGCTCGCGGTCGGTCCGGGACTGGGGCAGGGTGCGTGGGGCCGGGCGCTGTACGGAGTGGCCGTCGATTCGGGAACGCCTCTGGTGCTCGACGCCGACGCGCTGAACCTGCTCGCGGCGGCGCCGCAGCGCGTGCCGCAGGCGATCCTCACCCCGCATCCCGGCGAAGCCGCCCGGCTGCTGGGTTCGGACAAACGCGCGGTGCAGGCGGACCGGTTCGGCGCCGCCGACGCGCTGGCGAAACGCCATGCCTGCGTCGTGGTGCTGAAGGGTGCGGGCACGATCGTCGCCGCACCGGGGGAAGTACCGGTGGTGATCGGCGCCGGCAATCCCGGCATGGCGACCGGTGGCATGGGCGACGTGCTGTCGGGGGTCATCGCCGCGCTGGAAGCGCAGGGCCTCGCGCCGTTCCAGGCGGCGGTGGCCGGGGCGCTGCTGCATTCGGCCGCGGCCGACGCGGCCGCCCGGATCGGCGGCGAGCGCGGCCTGCTGCCGTCGGATCTCTTCCCGCATCTGCGCCGCATGGCGAACCCGGAATGACCCGGCGGCTGACCCTGTCCGACGAGGCCGCCACCGGCGCGCTCGCCCGCGGCCTGGCGGCGACGCGCCCGCCGCGCGCCGTCGTCTGGCTGCAGGGCGGGCTGGGTGCCGGGAAATCGACCTTGGCGCGCGCCTTCCTGCGCGGACTGGGCGTCTCCGGCGCGATCCGCAGCCCGACCTACACGCTCGTCGAGCGCTACCCGATTCCGGAGGGCGAGGCCGCCCACCTCGACCTGTACCGGCTCGCGGACGCGGCCGAGCTCGATTTCCTCGGCCTCGACGCGCTGGAAGCCGAGGCGACGCTGTGGCTCGTCGAATGGCCGGAGCGCGGGCGCGGCGGGCTGCCGGCACCCGACCTGCGGATCGGCCTGGAAGTGGACGGCGACGGGCGGGTCGCGACGCTGGAACCGTCGACCGACGCCGGTCGCGGGTGGCTCGCCCGAACCCCGTTCTGACGCCTTATCCGGGCCTCTGTTCAGCAACTTTTGAACAAGTCGGGGCAGGCTACGGATTCCAAAGGATTTTTCTTGCTTTTCGGCGAACCCGGTGCTTCAATCGGCCGCAATGCGCCGAGTTCCCGCCGCCGCCGTGCTTTTCGCCGCCCTGCTGGGAACCGCCGGCAGCGCCGAAGCGGCGCGGCTCGAAGGCATCCAGCTGATCGAGGGCGGTGGCGGCACCCGGGCGGTGATCGACCTGAGCGACACCGCGGAATACAAGGTTTTCACCCTCGCCAATCCCGACCGGCTGGTGCTGGATCTGGCCGGGACGCGGCTCGACACGGGTTACCGGGCGCCGGCACCCAATGGCGTGGTGGCGAGCGTACGCACCGGCACCCCGACCGAGGGTGATCTGCGGGTCGTGCTCGATCTGAGCCGGGCGGTGAAGCCGCGGACCCGCATCGAAGGCGCCGGCGGCGAACGTCGGCTGGTGGTCGAACTGCTCGGGGACGCCGCCGCCGTCGCGACCGCTTCGCCGGTTCCCGCCCCGACGTCCGCGCGCCTGCCCGCCGCACCGGCCGCCACGGCCACGCCATCTCCCGGCGTACCCGCCGCGGCGACCGTGGCGCCGGCACCCGCCGCCGCGCGCACGATCGCCGACGTCATCGGCACCGGCGAACGCGAACTGATCGTCGCGATCGACGCGGGCCACGGCGGCAAGGATCCGGGCGCGATCGGCCCGTCGGGCAAGCACGAGAAGAACATCACGCTGGCGATGGCGCGCGAGCTGGCCGCGCAGATCGACGCCGACCCGGGCATGAAGGCGGTGCTGGTCCGCGACCGCGACGTGTTCATCCCGCTCGGCCAGCGCTACATGATCGCGCGCGAGGCGCAGGCCGACCTGTTCATCTCGATCCACGCCGATGCCGCGCACAACCGCAGCGCCACCGGTGCGTCGGTCTACGTGCTGTCGCTGCGCGGCGCGTCGTCGGAAGCCGCGCGCTGGCTCGCCGACCAGGAGAACGCGGCCGACCTGGTGGGCGGCATCGAACTCGACGCGCGCGACCGCAACCTCGCCGCGGTGCTGCTCGACCTGTCGCAGAACGCGACGATGCGCGTGTCCGACGATGTCGCCAGCGAAGTGCTGGCGGCGCTGAAAGGCGTCGGCAAGGCGCACAAGCCGCAGATCGAACGGGCGAACTTCGTCGTGCTGCGCTCCCCGGACGTGCCGTCGATGCTGGTCGAGACCGGCTTCATCTCGAACCCGGGCGAAGAAGCCAAACTCAACGACCCGGCGTACCGCACGCGGATGGCCGCGGCGATCGTCTCCGGCGTGCGCAATTATTTCTCGCTGCAGGCGCCGCCCGGGACGTGGTACGCGGCGCGACAGGGCACGATCGGCGGCCACCGCCGCCATGTCGTCGCTTCCGGCGACACGCTCAACGTCATCGCGACGCGCTACGGGGTCACCGCCGCGGCGATCCGGGGCGCCAACCAGCTGCCGGGCGACGTCGTGAAGCTCGGACAGACGCTGACCATTCCGCTCGGTCCCGCCGCCGCCGGCAGCGTGGTGGCCGCGCGCAGGTAAGCACCCGCCGGCCAGGGACGGCCGGCAACCCGCTGCTATCATCGGTCCCGCCTTCCGAGACCGATACGCCGTGCCCATCCAGTCGTTGCCCGACACGCTCGTCAACCAGATCGCCGCGGGAGAAGTCGTCGAGCGGCCGTCGTCGGTGGTGAAGGAACTGGTGGAGAACGCGCTCGACGCCGGCGCGACGCGCCTCGACATCGACCTGGAGGAAGGCGGCGTCCGCCTGATCCGGGTCCGCGACGACGGCGCCGGCCTGCCCGCCGGGGAACTCGCGCTGGCGCTCTGCCGGCACGCCACCAGCAAGATCGCCTCCCTCGACGATCTGGAGCAGGTGGCGACGCTCGGGTTCCGCGGCGAAGCCCTGCCGTCGATCGCCTCGGTCAGCCGCTTCGCGCTCGCGTCGCGCACCGCCGCGCAGGAACACGGCGCGCGCCTCGAGGTGGACGGCGGCCGCGGCAGCGACGTGCAGCCGCATCCGCATCCGGTCGGGACGACGGTCGAAGTGCGCGACCTGTTCTTCAACGTACCGGCGCGTCGCCGGTTCCTGAAGGCCGAGCGCACCGAGCTGGGCCATATCGAGGAATGGCTGCGGTCGCTCGCGCTGGCGCGTCCCGACGTGGAACTGCGCGTCGCGCACAACGGGCGCGCGTCGCGTCATTACCGGCCGGCGCGCGGCGTCGGCGAACGCATCCGCCGCGTCGCCGAAGCGCTGGGGGAAGGGTTCACGGGCGAATGCCTCGCGATCGAGCACGCCGGCGCGTCGTTGCGGCTGCACGGTTGGGTCGGGCTGCCCACCGCGTCGCGTTCCAGCGCCGACCAGCAGTACTTCTACGTCAACGGTCGCGCGGTGCGCGATCGCACGGTCGTGCACGCGGTGCGCCAGGCGTATGCCGACGTGCTGTTCCACGGCCGGCACCCGGCGTTCGTGCTGTTCCTCGAATGCGATCCGCGACAGGTCGACGTCAACGTGCATCCCGCGAAGCACGAGGTGCGCTTCCGCGAACAGCGTCTGGTGCACGACTTCATCTACCGCACGCTGCACGAAGCGCTCTCCTCGACGCGCGCGGGCCTGGTGGCGGCCGGTGAGCCGGCGATGGCACTGGCGGCGCCGGCGTCCGGCGCGATGCGGCCGTCCGTCGGAGCGGGCTGGAGCGGCGCGCAGGGCGGCCTCGGCCTGCCGGTGCGCGAGGTCGTCGCGGGTTACGCGGCGCTTTACGGCGGCGGCGGGGCCTCGGTCGCGGCGCCCGCCGGCGCGGCGGCACCGGCGATGCCGGCGGCGGACGAAGCCGGGGCGCCGCCGCTGGGCTATGCGCTGGCGCAGCTGCACGGCATCTTCGTCCTGGCCGAGAACGCGCACGGCCTGATCCTCGTCGACATGCACGCCGCGCACGAACGCATCACCTACGAGCGGCTGAAGGGCGCCCGCGACGGGGAGGGCATCCGCGCGCAGCCGCTGCTGGTGCCGCTGGCGCTGGCGGTGTCGGAACGCGAGGCCGACCTCGCCGAACAGCACGCCGACACGCTGGCGGCATTCGGCTTCGAACTCACCCGCACCGGCCCGCAGTCGCTCGGGGTGCGCAGCATCCCGACGCTGCTGGCCGACCTCGACCCGCGCGCGCTGGTGCTCGATGTGCTGGCCGACCTGCGCGAACACGGCAGCAGCCGCCGGCTCGAGGAGGCCCGCAATGAACTCCTGTCGACGCTCGCGTGCCATACCTCGGTGCGGGCCAACCGCCGCCTGACGCTGCCGGAGATGAACGCGCTGTTGCGCGACATGGAGTCGACCGAGCGCAGCGGGCAGTGCAACCATGGCCGGCCGACCTGGGTGCAGGTGACCCGGGCCGAGCTCGACCGACTTTTCCTGAGGGGACGCTGATGCGTGCTGTATTTCCGATGACGATGGCGATGGTGGCGGCGATCGCGCTGGGCGGCTGCGGCGGCGAAGGCGAATCGGCATCGGCCGATGCCGCCGAGGCGGCGGCGCAGGCGCGCCGCTACGAGCAGCAGATCCTGGACTGGCGCGCGACGCGGCTGGCGCGGCTCACGCGGCCTGACGGCTGGCTGTCGCTGGTCGGCATGCACTGGCTCGGCGACGGTTCGACCTATGTCGGCAGTGCGAGCGACAACGGTACGCGGCTGTCGGTGGGTCCGCCCCAGCTGGGCATGGTGACGCTCGGAAAGGACGGCTCCACGACGCTGCGGCTGCATCCCGACGCGATCGCCGGCGTGACGATCGACGGCCAGCCGGCCACGGCCGGCGACATCCCCCTGGTCGCCGACGCCGACGCACCGGCGGGCGGCGGCCCGACCGTCGTCGGCTTCAACAAGGGCGATGCCAGCTTCATCGTCATCAAGCGTGGCGACCGCACGGGCCTGCGCGTGCGCGACGCGCTGGCGCCGACGCGCACGCGCTTTCCGGGGCTCGACTATTTCGACGTCAACCCGGCGATGCGCTTCGTCGCGAAGTTCGACGCGCATCCGCCCGGCAAGACGGTGGACATCGTCAACGTGCTCGGCATGGTCGAGCCGATGCCCAATCCCGGCACGCTGACCTTCACCGTGCCGGTGCCGGGGCCGGATGGCGACCCGGTCGAGCGCACGTTCCGGATGGAAGCGGTCGACGAGGGCGACGGGCAGCTGTTCTTCACCTTCGCCGACCGCACGAGCGGGCACGAGACGTATTCGGCGTCGCGGATGCTCTACGCCGATCCGGCGGGGCCCGACGGCACGACGGTGCTGGACTTCAACAAGGCGTACAACCCGCCCTGCGCGTTCACGCCGTACTCGACGTGTCCGCTGCCGTTGCCGGAAAACCGGCTCGACCTGGTCGTCGACGCCGGCGAGAAGAAGCCCCGGCCGTTTCCGGAGTGAGCGCCGTGCGCACCGGGTGGCGAAGCCTGCGCGCGGCCGCGACCGCCGCGGTGCTCCTGTTCGGCGCGGCGTGCTCCACGCCGGACGATTCGCGCCAGGCGGACCGCTATCGGCCGCTGCTGTGGAAGGTCGACGACGGCGACAATTCGCTCTACCTGCTGGGCTCTTTCCACCTGCTGAAGCCGTCGGACTATCCGCTGCCGCCCGCGACAGACGCCGCGTTCGAGGACGCCGAGCTGGTCGTGTTCGAACTCTCGCCGGAAGACCTCGCGAGCCCGGCGCTCGCGCAGGCGATGGCCGGGGCGGCGCTGCGCGGCGACCGGCGGACGCTGCAGCAGGCACTGCCCGCGGCGACCTGGAAGAAGCTGAAAACGCATCTGCAGTCGCGCCGGCTCGACCCGGTGGCGATGCAGCAGTACGACGCGTGGTTCGTCAGCCTGCTGATCGCGATCACGGAGATGCAGGTGGCCGGCCTCGCCACCGACCACGGGCTCGATCGCCATTTCGCCGAGCGCACGGTGGCCGCCGGCAAGCCCGCGCGCGGGCTGGAAACGATCGACGGGCAGATCGCCCTGTTCGAGGGCATGACCCAGGAACAGCAGGTGCAGTCCCTGCAGGCGACGCTCGACGACGTGGCCGACATGCGCGCGGCGATCGACGAGATGCACCGCCTGTGGCGCGCCGGCGACGAGGCGGGGCTGTTCGCGGCCACCGGCGCCGAAATGAAGGCGCGTTTCCCGGCGCTGTACGCGCGGATGAACCGCGACCGCAACGTCGCGTGGCTGCCGGAGCTGCGCGCGCTGCTCGACGACAGCGCCGGCGACGATGCGCTCGTGATCGTCGGTGCGATGCACCTGCTCGGCGAGGACGGCGTGGTCCAGGGCCTGCGTGACGCCGGTTACGCGGTGGAGCGGCTCTAGCCCGGCCAGCGTCGCGCCGGCGTCGCCGGCGGCACCAGTTCGATGCAGTCCACCGGACAGGGCGGCAGGCAGAGCTCGCAGCCGGTGCAAAGCTCCGCGACGACCGTGTGCATCGACTTGGGACCCCCGACGATCGCGTCGACGGGACAGGCCTGGATGCACTTGGTGCAGCCGATGCAGTCGGCCTCGACGACCAGGGCGACGAGCGGCGGTTTCTCGACGCCGTTCGCCGGATTCACCGGCTTCGCCACCCGGCCCAGCAGGGCCGCCAGGGCGGCGACACCGGCTGCGCCGCCCGGCGGGCACTGGTCGATGTCCGCGCGGCCCTCGGCGATGGCCTGCGCGTACGGCCGGCACCCGGCGTATCCGCACTGGCCGCACTGGGTCTGCGGAAGCTCCCGGTCGATCCGTTCGACCAGCGGGCCGATCTCCATCGCGTGCTACCGGACCGGCATGCCCGGCTGCGCGCCGTCGTCCACGTCCAGCAGCGCGAGCGCGCCGCCGTCGAACCCGGCGGACAGGATCATTCCCTCGCTCACCCCGAAACGCATCTTGCGCGGGGCGAGGTTGGCGATGAACACCACATGCCGCCCGACCAGCGCCGCCGGCTCGGCGTAACTGGCGCGGATGCCGCTGAAGATCTGCCGCTGCCCGAGTTCGCCGGCGTCGAGCAGGAAGCGCAGCAGCTTGTCGGACCCGTCGACGAACCCGCACTCGAGCACCCGGCCGACGCGCAGGTCGAGTTTCGCGAAATCGTCGATGCCGACCACGGCGCCGCCCGGCTGCACTGCAGGCGCGGCTGCAGTCGCTCCTGCGCGGGGGGCCGGCGCCGCGGCGTCGTCGGCGGGCTTCAGGTCTTCCTTGCTGGCTTCGATCATGGCTTCGATGTGCTTCGGGTCGATGCGGGTGAACAGGTGGGTGTACGGCGCGAGGGTGTCGGGCGGTGCGAGCGCGTCGTCGAACGACGCGGCCGGCGCGCGGTGGAACAGTGCCATCGCCTGCGCCGACAGCGCCGGCACGATGGGCGCGAGCTGCACCATCAGCGCGTGGAACGCGCGCAGGGCGTCGGAGCACACCCTGTGCAGTTCCGACCGGCGCTCGGGGTCCTTCGCGAGCAGCCACGGCTTGGCGGCGTCCCAGGCGCGGTTGACGTCGTCGGCGGCGTCCATCGCGCGGCGGATCACCGCCGCGAAATCGCCTTCGGCGTAGTCGGTGGCCATCGCGGCGAGCGTCGACGGCGTGGCCGCGCCGGTGGCGCGCGTGTCCAGCCGGCCGTCGAAGTGCTTCGCGACGAACCCCGCGGCGCGGCTGGCGATGTTCACCAGCTTGCCGACGAGGTCGGAATTCACGCGCGCGGTGTAATCGGCGAAGTTCAGGTCGATGTCGTCGATGCCGCCGTCCGAGCGGGTCGCGAAGTACCAGCGCAGTGCTTCCGGCGACAGCCCCGCGTCGAGGTAAGCACGCGCCATGATGAACGTGCCGCGCGACTTGCTCATCTTCGCGCCGTCGACCGTCAGGTAGCCGTTCACGTGCAGGCGCGTCGGCGCGCGGAAGCCGGCGCCGTGCAGCATCGCCGGCCAGAACAGCCCGTGGAAGTTGATGATGTCCTTGCCGAGGAAGTGGTGCATCTCGGTCGGCGCCGCGCCGCGCGGATTGCGGTCGGCCGCGGTGAACGCGTCGAAGTCGGTGCCCGTGGCATCGCAGTACGCGCGGAAGGACGCGAGATACCCGATCGGTGCGTCGAGCCACACGTAGAAATACTTGTCCTGCGTACCGGGAATCCGGAAGCCGAAATACGGCGCGTCGCGGCTGATGTCCCAGTCGCGCAGCCCGCCTTCGAGCCACTCGGCGAGCTTGGCCCTGACGCCGGGGTGCGCGACGTCGGCGGCGAGCCATTCGCGCAGGAACGCTTCGAACTTCCCCAGCTCGAAGAACCAGTGCTCGGAATCGCGCAGCTCCGGCACCGCGCCGGAAACGACCGAGCGCGGATTGCGCAGGTCGGTCGGCGCGTACGCCTTGCCGCACGCTTCGCAGTTGTCGCCGTACTGGTCGGCCGTGCCGCAGAACGGACACTCGCCCTTGATGAAGCGGTCGGGCAGGAACATCTCCCGCACGGGGTCGTACAGCTGCTGGATCGAGCGGCGCGCGATCGCGCGCTCGCCGTGCGTCCCGTCGCGCAGGCGGGTGTAGATCAGCCCGGCGAGCCGTTCGTTCTCGGGCGAATGCGTCGAGTGGTAGTGATCGAACGCGACGCCGAATGCGCCGAAATCCGCTTCGTGGCCGGCCTGGATGTCGCGGATGAACGCTTCCGGCGCCACGCCGGCCTTCTCGGCGGCGAGCATGATCGGCGTGCCGTGTGCGTCGTCGGCGCAGACGAAGTGCACCGTTCCGCCGGCCATCCGCCGCGCCCGCACCCAGATGTCGGCCTGCACGTATCCGACCAGGTGGCCGAGGTGCAGCGGCCCGTTGGCGTAGGGCAGGGCGGTGGTGACGAAGGCGGGGCGGGGCGGCATGCGGACTCGGCGGGCAGCGGACGGGCCGCACATTATCCCCGAAGCGCCGCGCGCCCGTCGTGACGCGGGATAATGCCGCGTCCACCGCCACCCGGAAGGCCGATGACCGATCCCGTGCAGCGCTACCAGGCCGCCGTCGAGGCACTCAATCGCGGCGACTGGCCGAAGGCCGGCGCACTCGCCGACGCACTGGTCGCCGAACGCCCCGACCACGCCGGCGTGCATTTCGTCGCCGGCGTGGCCGCGCTGCAGCTCGGCCGCATGCCGCACGCGATGGCGCGGCTGCAGGCCGCGATCCGCATCAGTCCGCAGCGCCCCGACTACCTGGCGCAGTTCGCGCGCGGGCTGGCGACCGGGCGGATGTTCCGCGAGGCGACTCTCGCCGCCGACCGTGCGCTGGCGATGGGGCCGCAGGATCCGCTGACGTTCGACACGCTCGGTGTCGTCTACAGCCAGGCCGGCCGGCACGACCGTGCCGTCGCCGTGTTCCGGCAAGCCGTGGCCGCTCTGCCGGACAACCCGGCTTTCCGTTTCAACCTCGCGTCGTCGCTGACCTTCGCGGGCGACATGGACGACGCCGAGGCGGAATACGAAGCCTGCCTGCGGCTGGCGCCGGGCCACGGGCGCGCCCACCTCGCGCTGGCACAGCTGCGTCGGCAGACGCCCGGCCGGGACCACGTCGAGCGGCTGCGGGCCGCGCTGGCTCGGGCGGGCGCCGAGCCGGCGGCGACGATGTACTTCGATCTCGCGCTGGCGAAGGAACTCGAGGACCTCGGCGACCATCCCGCCGCCTTCGCCCACCTGACGGCCGGCAAGCGCGCCGGCGCCCAGGGCCGCGGGTACACGCACGAACGCGACCGCGCGCTGTTCGACGCGGTGGTCGCGTCGTTCCCCGAACCGGTCCCGCACGACGGCGGTTTCGCGACCGACGAGCCGATTTTCGTGATCGGCATGCCGCGCTCGGGGACGACGCTGGTCGAACGCATCCTGTCGAGCCATCCGCAGGTGCAGAGCTGCGGCGAACTGCAGAACTTCGGTGTCGCGCTCAAGCGCGCGTCCGGCAGCACGACGCGCCCGATGCTCGACGCCGACACGATCGGCCGCGCCCGCGGCGTCGACCCGTCGGCGCTCGGCCGGGCCTACCTCGAGAGCACCCGCCCGCAGACCGGCCAGCGGCCACGCTTCATCGACAAGTTTCCGCATAATTTCATCTACGCCGGACACATCGCCGCGGCGTTGCCCCGGGCGAAGATCGTCTGCCTGCGACGCCACCCGCTGGACACCTGCCTGGGCAATTTCCGCCAGCTGTTCGCGCTGACGTCGCCGTTCTACGACTATTCGTTCGACCTGCTCGACACCGGCCGCTACTACCTGCAGTTCGACCGGCTGATGGCGCACTGGCGCCGGGTGCTGCCGGGGCGGATCCTCGAATTCGACTACGAGGCGCTGGTGGCGGGGCAGGAGGCGCAGAGCCGGCGGCTGCTCGAGTTCTGCGGCCTGCCGTGGGACGACGCCGTGCTGCGCTTCCAGGACAACGCCGCACCGGTCGCGACGGCGAGCGCGGTGCAGGTGCGCGAACCGCTGAACGCGAAGTCGGTCGGCCGCTGGAAACGATTCGAAACCGAACTGGCACCGCTGCGCGCGTTGCTGCGCGACGGCGGGCTGGACGTCTGATCCCGCGCCGCCGCGGGCGCCACCACCGGCCGCAAAAAAAACCCCGCCCGAAGGCGGGGTTTCCGTTTCATCCGACCTCGCGGTCAGAACGTGTAGCGGCCTTCGAAGTAGTAGGACCGGCCGAACACGTCGTACTGCGCGCTGTTGTACGGCGCGCCGCTCGTGCCGGGGAAGGTGTGGTCTTCCGGCGGCATGTCGTCGAGCAGGTTGTTGACCATGAACGAGAACTCGAGGCTGTCGATCGCCTGCCACGACACCGAGGCGTTCCAGCGGGTGTAGGACGGCAGGTCCCCGGCGAGGCCCAGCGGATCGGGCTGGTCGTCGTAGACGCGGGCCCGGTAGTTGGGCGTGTTGTCCATCCAGTTCGCGTACAGCGTGCTGGACCAGCGGTCGCCGCGCCACGTGAGCGAGGCATCTGCCTTGTTGTGCGGGTCGGACGACCAGCCCGGACGCTTCAGCAGGTCGATCGGCTCGTCACCGGTGTACGGCGTGTAGGTGTGGTCCACCATGTGCGTGAAGTTTCCGCGCACGATGAACTCGCCCACGCCCTCCCAGTCCCAGCCGTAGTTCACGGAAGCGACCAGCGCCTCGACGGTCTCGTTGGAGACATTCACCTTCGGGGTGAAGATCTCGTTGATCGCGCCGGTGCTGCCGCGGATGACCTGCGCCAGCGCGGCCACGCATGTCGGCGAATTGATGTCGAGCTCGCCGAGGCGGCAGCGCGCCTCGGTCAGGGCCAGTTCGCCGGCGCTCTGCGTGTTGACCTGGTCGCTGATGTCCCAGCTGTGGTAGTCCACCGAAACCGAGAAACGCTCGAACGGCGCGAATACCATGCCCACCGTCCAGACGTCGGCCTCGATCGGATCCAGGTCCGTGCTGCCGGTCTGGGTGCCGAAGAACTGGCGGCTCGAATAGGCGGCCGGGCAGTCGCCCGGGGCGTCCACGTACGAGTAACCGAGCAGCGCGCAGTTGTAGTAGTCGGTCACGAACGAGTAGTACCCGCTTTCGCCCTGGTAGAGGTCGGGCAGGCTCGGCGCCTTGAACGCGGTGCCGTACTTGCCGCGGAACAGCAGCGACTCCATCGGCCGGAACTCGAGGCCCACCGAGTACGTCGGCGCGTCCATCGTCCGGCCGTCGAACTGGTAGGCGTCGTAGCGCGCCGACACCGTGGTGGTGAACATGTCGTGCCACGGCAGGCGCAGCTCGCCGGTCACCGCGTACCGCTCGCGGTCACCGCCACCGGCCACCGCCGTCGTGCCCCAGACGTCGCCGTTCAGGTAGCCCGGGTGCGGGGTGTAATCCCACTCCTGCGTGCCGAGTTCGATCGCGACCGCGAGGCCGGCATCGCCGCCGCCGAGGCCGAAAAGCGAACCGTTGATGACCTGCGCGCGGATGAAGTCGTCCTTGGTCTCGCTGCGCGACACGGCGTAGCCGGTCATCGACGCCATCTGCTCCGGCGTCAGCAGCGTGTAGAACGCGGCGTAGTCGGGATCGAACACCGGGTAGGTGTTGTAGTACGGATCCCAGCCGAGCTGCGGGCCGAGCACCAGGTCCTGGAAGAACTGGTTCATCGGATCGGCCCAGCGAACCCAGCCGTGCTCGTCGAGGTCGTAGCGGGTGATGCTCGCCCCGATGTCGTAGTCCCAGTTCGACGAGCCGAACGTGCCCTCGACGCCGAACGTCACCGCCCACGCCTGCGACTTGTCGATGTTCATCGAGTTCTCGAACCCGCCCATGTCCTCCGGCACGAAGGCGCGCTGCAGGTTCATGAAGTCGTCGAGGTTCGGGTCGTAGAAGTAGCCCCACTCGACACCGGTGCCCCACCACGTGAAGTTCGAACCGATGTGGTAGGCGATGTTCTCCTTGCTCATCAGCACGTCGCCGTAGAGCGTCGCGTTGTCGGCGATGTCGAACGTCATGTGGGCGTAGAGCTGGTGCGCTTCCTTGCTGTTCTGCAGGGTGCGGTAGCCGGGCGAATTGAACGAACCGCAGTAGAAGCCGTCACCGAAACCGGGCCGTACCTGCTGGTCGACGCCGCCGTTGAAGCCGCTGGAAACGGCGTCGCAGGCGTCGTCCGGCACCAGCCAGTTGTACGAGGTGAACGGGCTGTAGACCAGCCAGTCGCGACTGGCGATCGGCGCGCTGGTGCCGTCCTCGTAGAACTGGCTGGTGATGTCGCGCTGGTAACCCCAGATGGCGTCGCGCTTCTCGGTCTGGAGGCCGAGCAGCATGTTGAAGCGCTCGTCGTCGCTGGAGAAGCCGGTGGCGAAGCTGGCACGGATGCTGGAGCCGCCGCCGCGCTCGAACCAGCCGCCGCGCAGCGTCGCGACCGAACCGTCCATCGACTTCTTCAGGATGATGTTCACGACGCCGGCGATCGCGTCCGAGCCGTACAGCGACGACTGGCCGCCGGGCAGGATCTCGATGCGGTCGACCAGGTCGATCGGCACGCCGCTGATGTTGTTGAAGGCCTCGCCGCCGTTGTACAGCGCGGGGTAGTTCTGCAGCGGGCGACCGTCGATCAGGAACTTGGTGAAGCCGACCGGCAGGCCGAACATCGAGATCGTCTCCGCGCCCTGCGTGAACGACGCCGACGTCTGCGACCCCTGGATGCCGCCGACCGAGAAGCTCGACTCCTGCAGCACGTCCGAAACGCTCGTGAACCCGCGCGCGGAGATGTCCTCGGCCGTGATCACGATCACGGGCGTCGCGGTCTCGATCTGCGACTGCGGGATCAGCGACCCGGTGACAACGACCTTGTCGAGGGTGGTGACGTCCTCGTCCTCCCCGGTATCGGTCGCGTCCTGCGCCAGCGCGAGGCCGGACGCCGGAATCAGCAACGCGGCGAACAGGGCCGCGCTGAGGCGGCTCTTTTTCGGTGTTCTCTTTCGATACGTCATGAGTGATTGACCCCTATCTGGTTTCGGAATGGCACCGCAGAAGCTCCCCGGAGCCTGCCCCCCATGACTTCCGGCATGGGGGCAGGCCGAACGTAACGTGTCCGTAACATTCGTGCAAACGATTACGCCCGGCCCGGCCCGTGCGTGCCGGAAGACGCCCGGCGCGGGCGATAATCGAGGTCCCGATTTCCCGGAAGGCGCCATGACCCCGATTCCCCCCGCCCTGCAGCCGGCCCTCGGTTCGCTCGTCGATCCGTATTCCGGCCGCCCGGTCGCCGAGTCCGTGCGCGGCGCCGCGATCGACGGCGACCGCGCCGCGGTGGAAATCCAGCTCGGCTACCCGGCCGCCGGCTGGCACGCGGCGCTGGCCGGCCAGGTCCGCGACGCCATCGAGGCGCTCCCCGGCATCGCCCGCGCGACGGTGTCGGTGACCTCGCGGGTCCACGCCCACCGCGTGCAGAAGGACCTGACGCCGCTGCCGGAGGTGAAGAACATCATCGCGGTCGCGTCGGGCAAGGGCGGCGTCGGCAAGTCGACGACGGCGGTGAACCTGGCGCTGGCGCTGCAGGCCGAAGGCGCGGCGGTCGGCGTGCTCGACGCCGACATCTACGGCCCGTCGATTCCGAAGATGCTGGGGCTGTCCGGGCGGCCGGACAGCCCCGACGGCAAGTCGATCGAGCCGAAGGTCGGGCACGGCCTGCAGGCGATGTCCATCGGCCTGCTGATCGACGAGGACACGCCGATGATCTGGCGCGGCCCGATGGTGACCCAGGCGCTGCAGCAGCTGCTCAACGACACCCGCTGGAAAGGCCTCGACTACCTCGTGATCGATCTGCCGCCCGGTACCGGCGACATCCAGCTGACGCTGGCGCAGCGGGTGCCGGTATCCGGCGCGGTCGTCGTCACGACGCCGCAGGACATCGCCACGCTGGACGCACGCAAGGCGCTGCAGATGTTCGGCAAGGTCGAGGTGCCCGTCCTGGGCATCGTCGAGAACATGGCCGTGCACGTGTGCTCGGCCTGCGGCCACGCCGAGCACGTGTTCGGCGCCGGTGGCGGCGAGCGGATGGCGGCGCAGTACGGCGTGCCGCTGCTGGGATCGCTGCCGCTGGACATCCGGATACGCGAGCAGGCCGATTCGGGCACGCCGACGGTGGCGGCCGCGCCGGACTCGCCGCTGGCGCTGGCGTATCGGGACATCGCCCGGCGCACCGCGGCGCGGCTCGCGCAGCAGGCGCGCAACAAGTCGATCGCGATGCCCGGCATCGTCATAAGCAACACCTGATGCCGGTGCGCCGCGCCACCGCCGCGCTGCTCGCCGCCGTCGTGGCGCTCGGGGGCGCGGCGGCGGCCCCCGCCGCGCCCCGCGTGCAGGCCCCGCCGCGCGCCGCGACACCGGCGGAGCGGACGGCGGCGACGATCGTCGAGGCCGCCCACGCCCAGGTGGGGATCACGCTCGTCTACGACCCGTCGTATGTACGGCTCGACTACCCGGGCGGCGACGTGCCGCCGGAGCGCGGGGTCTGCGCCGATGTCGTGATCCGGGCACTGCGCGCCGCCGGCATCGACCTGCAGCAGGCGGTGCACGAGGACATGCGCCGGCATTTCGGCGCCTACCCGCAGAACTGGGGCCTCGCGCGACCCGACCGCAACATCGACCATCGGCGCGTGCCGAACCTCGAAACCTGGTTCCGGCGGGCGGGGCACGCCCTCCCGGCGACGACGGATCCGGCCGACTACCGGCCGGGCGACCTCGTCAGCTGGCGGCTGCCGGGAAACCTGCCCCACATCGGCGTCGTTTCGACGCGGCGCGCGCCCGGCCGCGACCGGCGGCCCCTGGTCGTGCACAACATCGGCGCCGGAACGCGCGTGGAGGACGTGCTTTTCGCGTGGACCCCGGTCGGCCATTTCCGGCCCGGCGCGTCGGACGACGCCCCGCGATAGCGCGCCGTCGCCGCGCGCGGGCCGGTAGAATCGCCGCTTTCGCATCGCGAGCCGCCGCATGAGCATCAAGTCCGACAAGTGGATCCGCCGGATGGCCGAGGGCCACGGCATGATCGAGCCGTTCGAACCGGGCCAGGTGAAGCACGCGCCCGACGGGCACCGGATCGTCAGCTACGGCACGTCGAGCTACGGCTACGACGTGCGCTGCGCGCGCGAGTTCAAGATCTTCACCAACATCAACTCGACCATCGTCGACCCGAAGGCGTTCGACCCGACGAGCTTCGTCGACCTCGAAGCGGACGTCTGCATCATCCCGCCCAATTCCTTCGCGCTGGCGCGCACGGTCGAGTTCTTCCGCATCCCGCGCGACACGCTGGTGGTGTGCCTGGGCAAGAGCACGTACGCCCGCTGCGGCATCATCGTCAACGTGACGCCGCTGGAGCCGGAATGGGAAGGCCACGTCACGCTGGAGTTCAGCAACACCACGCCGCTGCCCGCGAAGATCTACGCCGGCGAAGGTGTCGCGCAGATGCTTTTCTTCCAGTCCGACGAAGTCTGCGAGACCTCGTACAAGGACCGGGGCGGCAAGTACCAGGGGCAGACGGGCGTGACGCTGCCGAGGACGTGAGGGCGCCCGGTCAGTGCTTCCGCGCCAGCAGGCTCACGCCCAGCGCGATCAGCGCCAGCGGCCACCATTTGAGCAGCGTGCTCCATATGCGGAACTCGGGGATCAGGTTGTTCGCGAGCAGCAGCACGCCCAGGACGATCAGGATCAGCGCGGCGACGAGGTTCGATTTCATCGGTCGACTCCGGTGGAGGCACGGCCGCCGTCATGGCGGCGGTAGGTGACGAAGAAGCCCTGCAGGTCGCCGTTCTCCTCGTGCGCGGTCACGGCGACCGGCTCGAAGCCCTGGTCGGAAAATGCGCGGTGCGCGTCGTTGAGTTCGCGCGCCGCCGTCTTCTTGCGCAGGCCGAAGGTGATGTCGACATACACCGTGTGGCCGGCGGCGCCGGAGCGGAACGCGGCGGCGGCATCGTCGGTGTAGTCGGCGGCGCCGGCCGGCGGCGCCGCGCATGCGAGCAGGACGGCCGCGGCGAGGCCGGCGGACAGGAAACGGCGGGACGTCATGGCGTACCTCGGTGAGCGGCGATCGGGCCCAGATGGTCGCGCAGGCGCGCGACCAGGGCCAGCTTCGCCGCCTCGTCGTGGCGCCGCGGGGCGCCGGAACCCCATACCGGCCCGGGCCACGCCGCGTCGCCCTCGTCGCGCGCGAGCACGTGCACGTGCAGCTGCCGCACGACGTTGCCGAGCGCGCCGATATTGAGCTTGTGCGCCGGCGCCCACGCGCGCAGCAGCCGGCCGGCGAGATTGATCTCGGCCAGCAGCCGCCGCTGCGCTTCGCCATCGAGATCGATCCATTCCACCGCACCCGGGACGCGCGGCACGAGCACGAGCCAGCGGAAGCGGGTGTCGTCCATCACCCGGAGCTGCGACAGCGGGCCGTCGGCGAGGAAGAACGAATCGGCGGCCAGCCGCGGATCGGGTGCGAAGACCGCGTCGTCGTCGCCGATCCCGACGGTCAACGCAGGTTCTTCTGGAGGAACCCGAGCGTGCGGGTCATCGCCTGCTGCGCGACCTCCGGCACGTGGTCGGGGCGCTGGTCGCAGTTGAAGCCGTGGCCGGCGCCGGGCCAGACGTGGATTTCGGCCGACGTGAGCGCCTCGCGGTGGGCGGCCACGTCCTCCGGCGGGATCAGCGGGTCGTTCTCGCCGAAATGCAGCATCAGCGGGGCCTTCGGCCGTTCCTTCAGGAACGGCACGGTGCGGCTGCCGTAATAGCTGACCGACGGGATGCCCATCCGGGTGTTGGCGAGGAACGCGACGCTGCCGCCCCAGCAGAAGCCGACCGTCGCGACCTTGTATTCGGCTTCCAGCAGGTCGTAGGCGGCGCGGATGCCGTCGAGCGCGCCGCCGAAGCCGAGCTCCGCCGCGATCTCGCGGCCACGCGCCACGCCTGCCTCGTCGTAGCCGAGTTCGGTGCCGGGGTGGACCAGGTCGAACAGCGCCGGGGCGATCGTGACGTAGCCGTAGTGCGCGAACCGGTCCGCGACCTGGCGGATATGGCTGTTCACGCCGAAGATCTCCTGGACGAGGATGACCGCGCCCTTCGGACTCACGTGCGGTTTCGCCTGCCAGCCGGAGATGCGGCCATGGCGCGTGCTCAGCGAGATCGTCCCCATCCGGATTCCTCCCCGTGTGCGGTCGCCAGCGTACACCGGGCCGGCGGCGGGCGAGGGTATGATACGCGCCCCTCCGAACCGTCCCGGCGCCCGCGCGGTGCCGCCGTCGCCATGTCCAGCCAGCCCCGGGTGGGCTTCGTCAGCCTCGGCTGCCCGAAGGCCCTCGTCGATTCCGAACGCATCCTCACCCAGCTCCGGGCCGAGGGCTACGCGGTCGTCCCCACGTACGACGCGGCCGACGTCGTCGTCGTGAACACCTGCGGTTTCATCGATTCGGCGGTCACCGAAAGCCTCGACGCGATCGGCGAGGCCCTCGCCGAGAACGGCAAGGTCATCGTCACGGGCTGCCTGGGCAAGAAACCCGAGCAGATCCGCGCCGCGCATCCGGGCGTGCTGTCGATCAGCGGCCCGCAGGACTACGGCAGCGTGATGGACGCGGTGCACGCGGCGCTGCCGCCGACGCACGACCCGTTCGTCGACCTGCTGCCCGACTACGGCCTGAAGCTGACGCCGAAGCACTACGCGTACCTGAAGATTTCCGAAGGCTGCAATCACCGCTGCAGCTTCTGCATCATCCCGTCGATGCGCGGCGACCTCGTGTCGCGGCCGGTCGACGACGTGCTGCGCGAGGCCGAGAAGCTGGCGCGCGGCGGCGTCCGCGAACTGCTGGTGATCTCGCAGGACACCAGCGCGTACGGCGTCGACACGCGCTACGCGCCGCGCGAGTGGCGCGGCCGCGACTACCGCACGAAGATGCTCGACCTGTGCGAGGGCCTGTCGGAGCTCGGGCTGTGGACGCGGCTGCACTACGTGTATCCGTATCCGCACGTCGACGAGATCATCCCGCTGATGGCCGACGGGAAGATCCTCCCGTACCTCGACATCCCGTTCCAGCACGCCAGTCCGCGGATCCTGAAGCTGATGAAGCGTCCCGGCGCGGTCGACCGGACCCTGGAGCGCATCCGCCGCTGGCGCGCGATCTGCCCGGAGCTGACGATCCGCAGCACCTTCATCGTCGGCTTCCCCGGCGAGACCGACGCGGAGTTCGAATCGCTGCTCGCGTTCCTCGACGAGGCGGAACTCGACCGCGTCGGCGCGTTCGCGTACTCGCCGGTCGACGGCGCGGCCGCCAACGCCTTGCCCGACGCGGTGCCGGAGGACGTGAAGCAGGAACGCCTCGCGCGCTTCATGGAGCTGCAGGCGCAGATCAGCGCGGAGAAACTGGAGCGCAAGGTCGGCACCGTGCAGACCGTGCTCGTCGACGCGATCGACGGTGAACTCGCGCTCGGTCGTTCGAAGGCCGACGCGCCGGAGATCGACGGCCTCGTGCAGATCCAGGACGGCGCCGCCGCCGGCCTGAAGCCCGGCGATTTCTGCGAGGTGCGCATCCTGGGCAGCGACGAGCACGACCTGTTCGGCCTCGTCGGCGAGGACGACTGACCGCGCCGATCGCGGGTCGCGCTGACACGCCGTGAACCCGGCCTGGGGCATCGTGCCGGGACCGCCGAAGGAGCGACGATGCCGGCCCAGCCCGAATCCACGACCGCCAAGCCCGCGAAAGGGTCGACCCCGAGTGTCCGCGAACGCTTCGACGCGCTGCGCAATCTCAAACCGTTCCTCGCGCAGATCTGGGCGACCAGCCCCACGCTGACGATCTCCACCGGGCTGCTGCGGCTGGCGCGCGCGCTGCTGCCGGTGGCGATGCTCTACGTCGGCAAGCTGATCATCGACGAGGCCGTGCGGCTGGTCGCGCTCGACACGGGGCTCACGACGCTCGGCGAGTGGTACGAAAGCGGCCTGCTGTCGCCGCTGATGGGGCTGCTGGCGCTCGAATTCGGCCTCGCCGTGCTGTCGGATGCGCTCGGGCGCATCGTTTCGCTGGTCGATTCGCTGCTGTCGGAGCTGTTCACCAACGCGACCAGCGTGCGGCTGATGGAACACGCCGCGACGCTCGACCTCGAGGACTTCGAGGACAGCGAGCTGCAGGACCGGCTCGACCGTGCGCGTCGCCAGACGATGGGCCGCATGACGCTGATGAGCCAGCTGTTCGGGCAGGCGCAGGACGTGGTCACGATCCTGTCGTTCGCGGCCGGCCTGATCGTCTACGCGCCCTGGCTGATGCTGCTGCTGGCGGTCGCGCTGATCCCGGCCTTCCTCGGCGAAGCGCATTTCAACGCGCTCAACTACTCGCTGAATTTCTCGTGGACTCCGGAACGGCGCGAGCTCGAATACCTGCGTCAGACCGGTGCCAGCGTCGAGACCGCGAAGGAAGTGAAGATCTTCGGCCTGCACTCGTTCCTGATCGAACGCTTCCGCGAACTGTCATGGAAGTTCTACTGGGCCAACCGCGCGCTCGCCCTGCGCCGGGCCGGGTGGGGCGGGTTGCTGACGGCGCTGGGGTCGATCGGCTACTACGTCGCCTACGCGTACATCGCATGGCGCACGGTGCGTGGCGATTTCACCATCGGCGACCTGACGTTCCTCGCCGGCAGTTTCCTGCGGCTGCGCCAGCTGCTGGAAGGGCTGCTGGTGGGGTTCTCGCAGGTCGCCGGCCAGGCGCTCTATCTCGACGACCTGTTCTCGTTCTTCGAGATCGAGCCGGAGATCGTCTCGCCGCCCGACCCTCGGCCGTTCCCGGTGCCGGTGCGCGAGGGCTTCGTGTTCGAGGACGTGGGCTTCCGTTACCCGGGGGCCGAACGCTGGGCGGTACGGCACCTGTCGTTCACGCTGAAGGCCGGCGAAGTGCTGGCGCTGGTCGGCGAGAACGGCGCCGGCAAGACCACGCTGGTGAAGCTGCTGGCGCGGCTGTACGACCCGGACGAGGGTCGCATCCTGCTCGACGGCCACGACCTCCGGAGCTACGACCTGGAGGTCCTCCGCAGCCAGATCGGCGTGATCTTCCAGGACTTCGTGCGCTACCACCTGACCGCCGCCGAGAACATCGCCGTCGGGCGCATCGAGGCGCGCGACGACCGCGGGCGCATCGTCGACGCCGCACGGCGCGCGCTCGCCGACGAGGTGATCGCGAAACTGCCGCGCGGCTACGACCAGGTGATCGGCCGGCGCTTCCGCAACGGCGTCGACCTGTCGGGCGGCGAGTGGCAGAAGGTGGCGATCGCCCGCGCTTACATGCGCGATTCGCAGTTGCTGATCCTCGACGAACCGACCGCCGCGCTCGATGCGCGTTCCGAATTCGAGGTGTTCCAGCGCTTCAAGGAACTCAGCGCCGGCAAGACCGCGGTGCTGATCTCGCACCGCTTTTCCAGCGTGCGGATGGCCGACCGCATCCTCGTGCTCGCCGATGGCCGGGTCGAGGCGGTCGGCACGCACGAAGAGCTGCTGGCGCAGCGCGGGCGCTACGCCGAACTGTTCGAACTGCAGGCCGCCGGTTACCGCTGAGCGGCCGCGACATCGTGTTTCTGTGGCGCGGGTCACGGCGCCGCGCGTGCGGTCGCGCGCGGGGGCGGGGTATCGTGGCGCGGTCGCATCGACCGCCCGGAGCGCCCATGCCGCTTCTGCCCCGCATCGTGCTGGCCTGCCTGCTGCCGTGGTGCGGCGTGGCCGCCGCCTCGCACACGCCGTTCCAGTTCGAACGGCTGCCGGTGAACGGCGCGCTCGTGCAGAACTCCGTCAGCGACATGCTGCAGGACCGGTCGGGTCGCATGTGGTTCGCGACGCTCGGTGGCGTCGACGTCTACGATGGCGGCGAGTTCCGCACGCTAGACGCCGACCCGCGCGATCCGGACTCGCTCGCCGGCGTGCTGGTGGCCGACCTCTACGAGGACCGCGACGGCGGGATCTGGATCGGCGGCCTGCTCGGCTGGCTCGACCGTTTCGACCCGGCGACCGGGCGGGTGACCCATCTGCCCCGGAGCCTGTTCGGTCCACCGGGGCGGCCGCCGGTGTTCGCGGAAGTCGCGCTCTGGCAGGACCCCGAGGGCCGGATGTGGATCGGGACCGTCAGCGGGCTGCATCGCTACGACCCCGCCAGCGGCGCCGTCGAGCTGAATGTCGACGCCGCGCCCGACCGTGCGCCGGTCGCCCGCGTCCGGGTGATCGTGCCGACGGGCGATGGACGCCTGTGGGTCGGTACCGAGGACGGTCTGTACCGCTTCGATCCCGCCGCGGGCGGGCGCGAACGATTCGCGCCGGTGCCCGGCGACGAAACCTCGCTGCCCGGCGCCCAGGTCAACGACGTGCTGGTGGCGCCCGAGGGCGTCTGGGTCGGGACGTCGCGCGGCCTGGCGCGCGGCGGCGCGGACGGCCGCTTCCGCCGTTACGTCCATGCCCCGTCCGATCCGGGGTCGCTCGGTGGCGACTGGGTCACCGACCTGCTTCGCGATGCCGGTGGCCGGCTGTGGGTCGCCAGCCAGGCCGGCGGCGGCCTGAGCCTGTTCGTCCCGGACGCCTCCGGCGGACATTTCGACGTGCACCGCAACGACCCGGACGACCCGGATTCACTCGCGGTGTCGGACCTCTGGTCGTTGTTCGAGGATCGCTCCGGGCTGCTCTGGATCGGAACGGCCGGGCTCGGACTCAACCGCATCAACCCGAGCGCCAACCGCTTCCACCGGCTGCGCTCCATCCCGTTCGATCGCGACAGCCTGCGCAGCTCCTTCGTCTGGGATCTGCAGGAAGCCGGGGGCGAAGTGTGGCTGGCGACCCTCGACGGCCTCAGCGCATGGAATCCGGAGACGAAGCACTTCCGGCATTTCCTGCCGCGCGAGGGCGACGGCGAGCGCAACCAGCTGCAGTCGCTGCTCGTCGATCGCGCCGGCCGCTTCTGGGTCGGCGGGGTCGACGGGCATCTGTACCGGTTCGATCCCGCCGACGGCGCCTTCACCGCGGTGCCGTTCCCGGGGCGGGCGGACGGGCGGTTCTCGTCGGACCGCATCTGGTATTCCGGGGAAGGGCCGGACGGGCGCATCTGGGTCTCGGTGCCGGACGCACTGGTCGCGCTCGATCCGGACACCGGCACCGTCGTGGAACGGATCCCGGCGAGCGACCGGTTGCCGCTGGGCGTGTCCTCGGCCGTGCGCGCGTCGCTGGTCGATTCCGACGGCGTGCTGTGGTTCGGCGGTGCCGGCGCCGGGCTGATCCGCTACGAAACGGGCAAGGGGATCACCGCGATCGTGTCGCATGACCCGGACGATCCCGCCTCGCTGAGCGGCAACATCGTGCGCAGCCTGTACGAAGGTCCCGACGGCACGCTGTGGGTCGGGACGCAGAACGGCCTGAACCGCATGGCGGCGGCCGACCGCCGCGCCGCGCGCAACCGGTTCGAGCTGTACACGCGACGCGAGGGGCTGCCCGACGGCACGGTCTACGGCATCGTCCCGGAACCGACCGCCACCGACGGCCGGCGGCGCCTGTGGCTGAGCACGAATCGCGGCCTCACCCGCTTCGACGTCGATGCCGGCACGTTCCGCAACTTCGATGTCCGCGACGGGCTCGTCGGCGACGAGATGAACGGCGGCGCGGAGCTGGTCGGCAGCGACGGCACGATCTATTTCGGTGGCGTCGACGGCGTCAGCTGGTTCCGGCCAGGCTCGCTGCCGCTGAACCGGCACGTGCCGCAGGTCCGGATCAGCGGGATCGAGGTGGCCGGCTCGCCGCGGGGCTTCGAAGGCGCCGCCGCGCCGCCCGCGGTCGAACTCCCGCACAGCACCGACGAGTTGCGGCTGTCGTTCGCGGTGATGGATTTCCACCAGCCGTCACGCAACCGGTTCCGGTGGCGGCTTGGCGACCAGGCATGGGTCGAGACGGACCGCAATTCCGTCGACCTCGCGCAGCTCGCGGCCGGGACGTACCGCTTCGAGGTGATGGGCAGCAACAACGACGGTGTCTGGAGCGACGCGCCGGCCGCGCTGGACATCATCGTGCGCTCGCCGTGGTGGGCGACGCCGCAGGCCTGGGCCGCGTACGGGGCGCTGCTTCTGCTGGCCGTGGGGCTGTCCGAGATGTCGCTGCGACGCAAGCTCGCTCGCGAGCGCCGCTTCAGCGAAGACCTCGCCAACGCCCATTCGCTCGCCGAGGCCAACCACCAGCTGGCGCTGCGCCACGCGCAGTTCGACCACCTGACGCAGCTGCCGAACCGCGCCTCGCTGCTCGACGCGCTGGCGCGCTACATGCGTTCGGCGCGCACGCACGAACAGGCGTTCGCGCTGCTGCTGCTCAACCTCGACCGCTTCCAGCGGATCAACGACACCATCGGCCACGCGCTCGGCGACAACGTGCTCAAGCTCAGCGCCGAACGCCTCGTCGCCGCGATCGAGCCGGACCACGACCTGCTGGCCCGCGTCGGCAGCGACGAGTTCGCGCTGGTCGCGATGCGGCCGGGGCAGGTGCCGCTGGACGCGTGGCTGGCGGAACTGGCGGCCCGGCTGCAGGCGGCGATCGGGCAGCCGCACGAACACCTCGACGCGTCGCTGGCGATCACCGCGTGCGTCGGCATCGCCGTGTTCGACGGTGCCGCCGCCACCGACGTCACCGCCGGCGACCTGCTGGGGCACGCGAACATCGCGCTGCACGGCGCGAAGCGCGAAGGTCCCGGCCAGGTCGGCCGGTATCGGCCGGGGATGGTGGAGTCGGCGCGCGAACGCCTCGGCATCGAGGGAAGGATGCGCCGGGCGCTGGAGCACGAGGAATTCGTGCCTTTCTACCAGCCGCTGGTGGATGCCGGCAGCCGGCGCCTCGCCGGTTTCGAAGCGCTGATCCGCTGGCAGCCGCCGGACGGGCCGATGATCTTCCCCGACCAGTTCATCCCTGTCGCGGAAGAATCCGGACTCATCGTCGAGCTCGGCAACCTGATGATCCGGCAGGCCTGCCGCCAGCTCGCGCTCTGGGGGCGCTGGGACATCGCGGTGGCGGTGAACGTGTCGCTGCGGCAGCTGCGCAGCGGGTCGCTGGTGCCGACGATCCGCGAGGCGCTGGCGGCGAGCGGCGTGCCGCCGCGCTGCCTGAAGATCGAGATCACCGAGAGCGCGATGATGGAGAACGTCGAGGGCAACGCCGACCAGCTGCGCGCGATCCGGGCGCTCGGCGTGCGTCTGTCGATCGACGATTTCGGCACCGGGTTCTCTTCGCTGAGCCACCTGAAGCTGCTGCCGGTCGACGAGATGAAGATCGACCGCAGCTTCGTCGCCGATCTCGCCAGCAACAAGCACAGCCAGAAGATCGTCGCGTCGATCATCCGCCTCGCGCACGAACTGCAGCTGGCCGTCGTCGCCGAGGGCGTGGAAGAGGAGAGCGCGCTGCTGCACCTGCGCGCGCTGGGCTGCGACCTCGCGCAGGGTTACTTCTTCGACCGGCCGCGGGCGGCCGCCGATCTCGAGGCGCGTGGCTGGCTGTCGCCGGACGCCGCGCGCAGCGCGGCGGCGGTCTGACGGTCGCGCGGGGGTCGTCGTCGCGACCGCTCAGGCCCGATACCGGACCGCGACGATCGCATAGCGGACGACGCCGGCCGGCAGGCGCACTTCCACCTCGTCGTCGACGCGCCGACGCAGCAGCGCGCGCGCGAGCGGCGAATCGATGCTGATCCAGCCCGTCTTCGCGTCGGTCTCGTCGGGCCCGACGAGGCGGTAGTGGCGCGATTCGCCGGTCGCGGCGTCCTCCAGTTCCACCTCGGCGCCGAAGAACACCGCGCGCGGATCCGACGGCACGCCTTCGGCGACCTGCAGCGACTCGAGCCGTCCGGTCAGGTAACGCACGCGCCGGTCGATTTCGCCCAGCTGCTTCTTGCGATAGAGGTATTCGGCGTTCTCGCTGCGGTCGCCTTCCGCGGCCGCGGCGGCGAGCGCCTTCACCACTTCCGGGCGGCGCGCGCGCTACAGCTCGTCGAGTTCCACGCGCAGGCGTTCGAACCCGGTGCGGGTGATGATCGGCGTGGACGATTCGGAGGGCGGGCGCCAGCGGGACATCGTCGTCGGGGTGGCAGCGGGGATCGCGATTCTATCGAGGGTGGCCCGGGGGCGCGGCGTGTGAGGATAATCGGAGTCGGGACGGGAGACGACGATGGAATTCGTGCTGATCGTGCTGGCCGCCGCGGTGCTCGGCTGGGGCGCATTCGCTTTCAACCGGCTGGTGCGCCTGCGCAACCAGGTGAAGGCCGGCTGGAGCGACATCGACGTGCAGCTGATGCGCCGCCACGACCTGGTGCCGCCGCTGGTGGAGGCGGTGCGCGCCTACGCGGGGCACGAGCGCAGCGTGCTGGAGAGCGTCGCCACGCTGCGCGCACAGGCGCTGCAGACGCGATCGCCGGCGGCGCTGGCGCGCGTGGAACACGCGCTGGAGCAGGCCGTGTCGCGGCTGCTGATGGTGCAGGAGGCGTATCCCGACCTGAAGGCGAGCGGGAATTTCCTGCAGCTGCAGCGTGACCTGGTCGACGTCGAGGACCACCTGCAGTACGCGCGCCGCTTCTACAACGGCGCGGTGCGCGGCCTGAACGACGGCGTGCAGAAGGTGCCGGACGTGATCGTGGCGAAACTCTTCGGCTTCGCGCCCGCCGAGTATTTCGAGGCCGATCCCGGCGCCCGGGTGGCGCCGGTGCTGGAGCCCGTCCGGTGAGGACCCTCGGCGGTCTGCTGGTGCTGGCGCTGCTGTTCGCGGTCGGGCCCCTGCGCGCGGAAGAGCGGATCCTCGATTACGGCAGCGAGCTGGTCGTGCGCGCCGACGGCACGCTCGAGGTGACCGAGACGATCCGCGTGCGCGCCGAGGGCGTGCAGATCCGTCGCGGCCTGTTCCGCGATTTCCCGACGCGCTATCGCGACCGCGTCGGCAATCGCGTGCGCGTGGGGTTCGAGCTGCTCGGCGTCGAGCGGAACGGGCGGCCGGAGCCGTATTTCACCGAGCAGCTGCCCGACGGCGTGCGCATCAACACCGGCGACGATGCCTTCCTGCCGGTACCGGCCGAGCACGCGTTCACGATCCGCTACCGGACCACACGCCAGCTGGGCTTCTTCCCGGACCACGACGAGCTCTACTTCAACACCACGGGACTCGGCTGGGCGTTCCCGATCGATCACGCGTGGGCGCGCGTGGAACTGCCGGCGGACCTCGCCCGTTCCGACTGGCGGCTGGACGGTTACACCGGCCCGGCCGGGGCGAAGGGACGCGACTGGCGCGCCACGGTCGAGGGGCCGCGGACGGTGCGGTTCGAGACGACGCGGCCGCTCGCCGTCGGCGAGGGGCTGACGATCGCGGTCGGGTTTCCGAAAGGACTGGTGACCGCGCCGACGCAGTCCGATCGCGCCCGCTGGTTCTTCCGCGACAACGCCGGCGTGCTCGTCGGCGTCGTCGCGCTGTGCGCGCTGCTCGCGTACTACGGCTGGCGCTGGCATCACGTCGGCCGCGATCCGCCCGCCGGCCCGGTGTTCCCGCGCTACGAGCCGCCGGCGGCGCTGTCGCCGGGCGAGGTGCGGATGCTTCGCCGGATGGGCTACGACACGCGTGCCTTCGCCGCCGACGTCGTCGCCATGGCGGTGCACGGCGTGCTCGACATCCACGAGGACGGCGGCGAATGGCGCCTGACGCGCCGTCGCGGCGAGGCCGGCGCGCTGTCGCCGGGACAGGCGGCGATCGCGACGCGGCTGTTCGCCGGCGGCGACGAGGTGGTGCTGGAGAACACGAACGCATCGGTGGTCGGCGGCGCGCGCAGCGCGCAGCAGGCGGCGCTGGCGAAACGGCTGGTGCCGGCGTTGTACGTCACCAACGGCGCCAGCCTGCTGGCGGGCGTCGCGTTCTCGGCCGTGGCCGGCGTCGGCGCCTTCGCGGTGTCCGGTGGCCATGGCCTGCCGCTGCTGGTCGGCCTGGGCCTGCTCGCGGTTCTCGCGCATGCGCTGTTCACGCAATTGCTGAAGGCGCCCACCCCCGAAGGGCGCCGGCGACTCGACGAGATCGCGGGCTTCCGGATGTACCTGTCGGTCGCCGAGCGCGACGAGATCCGCGCCATGGCGCTGCCGGGTGCCGCCGATGCGCCGCCGCTCGACGCGGCCCGCTACGAAGCGCTGCTGCCGTACGCGATGGCGCTGGACGTCGAGTCGAAGTGGACCGACAAGTTCACCGCGGCGGTGGGCGTCGAGGAAGCGCAGCGCACGATGCCGCGCTGGTACCACGGCGGCACGGGCACGATGGGCCTGGCCTCGCTGGGTTCGTCACTCGGATCGTCGCTCACGCAGACCATCGCTTCGGCCTCGACACCGCCCGGCAGTTCCTCGGGCGGCGGCGGTGGCGGCTTCTCGGGCGGCGGTGGCGGCGGCGGAGGCGGCGGCGGGCGTTGAGAGGCTCGGCGCGGCCTGACCAGGCCGCGGCTCAGCGCCTGCGGCCGAGCAGGGAGCCCAGGATGCCGCGCACGAGCTGCCG